>NZ_WBSX01000179.1 GCF_009823375.1 Francisella noatunensis subsp. noatunensis
AAATTTATATTTTACAAATTTGTAATCGAAAATAATATGACCCAATGTAAATTCATACCGCCCACAACAGAAGAACGATATATCATATCTGATATTCATGGACTTATCATGAGAGATAAAACAATTAAAGCATATTATCATTCACCTACAGAATCTTGCGAGGCCGCTGCAAAAATGGCAGTAGGAATTTTAAAAGAAAAATATAAATGTTCTATAGCCGAACTTGGTATTTGGGTTAATGGTAGTAGTTCATATAACCCGCCCATAAATCATTTTATAGTAATAGCTTCAATTGAGACACTTGACAATGTCATAAAAACCTTTGCTGTTGATATAACTGCTCACCAATTTAGTAGGTATGGAATTAGTTGTAAAATTGTAGATACACTAAATAATTGGTTTTCTGAATACCAGGATAAGTTTAACAAAAAAAATCGAATATTGGTGAAATATAGAGATATGTGCTCCGTAGTTACGTCAAATTCTAAGTTTGATATCTACAGTAATATTTCTAGTCCTTTTATTTTCTCTTCTTCAGAAATACTATCACCTTCAATGTGGTATAAAGAGGAAAACTTACCACGAGAAACTGGATATAATATGTCTTTAAAAGGAGATATATATAATCTAAAGAACTGCGAAGAACTTACTCTTAAAAAAAGATGCTAAGTGGACATTGGCTAACCTACGTGCGCTGAGGGGCCACATTTTTAAAATGGAAAATCTTTAATTTTACTATCATATACATCTTGGCAATCACTAAGTGATAACTTTGAATACATTTCTAAAGATAGCCTACTGTCATGCCCAGAATATGGCTGTATAAGTGTATCATCTATACCTTTCTTCTTTAACCAAGTAAATAAGAAATGTCTTAACGTATGAGGAGAAATGGAGTTTTTTATACCTGCTAATTCGGTATACTTTTGCATTATTTTCCTTACACCCCTATCCGTAAACTTTGTTCTTCTATTAGATTCAAATAAATATTTTGCATTTTTCTTTAAAGAGTTATCAATATGCAGCCCTAATATTTCCTTAAATGATTTAGGAAACGGAACTATTCTATCTTTTGAACCTTTCCCTTTAACTACTTTTATTTTACATTCGTCTAAATCAA
>NZ_WBSX01000018.1 GCF_009823375.1 Francisella noatunensis subsp. noatunensis
CAATATAAATACAAAAAAGAAGGTGACTCTAAACAAGTTAAGATAAAGGATAGAGCGAGTATTTCTGAAAGACCTAGCAGTGCTAATAGAAAAAATCTTTATCACTTTGAAGGTGACACTATTGTTGGTAAAGACCATAAAAGTGCTATTGTAACAATGGTCGATAGAGCTAGCAGATTTACTATTTTAGCCAAGTCTATAGATAGAACAGCTAATTCAATCAATAGAATATTGTACAAAGTATCTAATGGTCATAAAATATTAACAGCTACATTTGATAATGGTAAAGAGTTTGCTAAACATAAGAAGCTAACTAGCAAGACTGGCATCAAAGTATTCTTTGCTGATCCATACAGTCCTTGGCAAAGAGGTACTAATGAAAACATGAATAGGTATATCAGACAATTTATACCTAAAGGTACTAACTTTAACAATATATCTCATCAATACATTAGAAAGTTACAGATAGACTTGAATAATAGACCTAAGAAATGTTTAAATTACTTGACACCTAATGAAGTACATTTTGGTATCTCTATAAACATTGAGAATACAATCTAGCTCTAAAGGAGATTAGAGAGATGAGTAGAGAACAGCAATTGATAGACTTGTTGTATAAAGAGGTTGTACCAGCTGAAGGATGTACAGAGCCTGTGGCTTTGGCATATTGTGCTGCAAAAATAAGAGATGTGTTAGGACATATACCTGATAGGATAGATGTTTTGCTTCTGGCAATATGATTAAAAATGTAAAAAGCGTAACTGTACCAAATAGTGGTGGAATGATTGGTATAGAGGCTTCTGTTGCGATGGGTACAATTGCTGGAAATGCAGCCAAAGAGCTTATGGTTATTTCTGGAGTAACTAAAGCAGAGCTTCCAAGAGTACAAGAGTATTTACAAAAAGATTGTATAAAAGTATTTAATGCATCCAAGCCTATAAAGCTATATATTCGTATAGAAGCGTATTATAAACAAGACAAGGTTATAGTTGAGTTTAAATATACACATACAAATATTACTCTAATCAAAAAGAATGATGAAATTATTTATGAAGTTGATGATGCAGATAATAAGAGCAATCTTGTTGATGAAATAATCTCTAAATTCTCGATTAAAGAGATTTACAAAATTGCATCTCAGTTAGATACATCTAAAATTAGTGATATGTTAGATAAAATTGTTAAAGATAATTCTAATTCATCATGCTCGATTAAGATAGCAAACTCAGTATATACAGCGTTTAATGCTGCAATGCTTGGTAATACGGTAACTCCACGTGACGGTATTGTTGGTGATGATGTTGAAGACACAATCAAAAATATTGCAATCTTAGCTACCGGTAAAGGAATGAATGAAACAGATGATGCTATTTTGGGAGTAATGACAGGAAGATTGGCAGAAATTTGTAAATAAAATTTTTATCAGTTTTATTCAATTTCAGCTTTATCACCATGATTTTCAAGCCAATCACGACGGTCTTTGGCTCTTTTTTTCGCTAAAAGCATATCTAAAATTTCAGCATCATCATAAGTATTAGAGATTGTAAGCTGTAAAAGTCTTCTAGATGATACATCCATAGCTGATTCACGTAATTGGATAGGATTCATCTCGCCAAGACCCTTGAAGCGCATGATATTTATCTTACCTGTTAGCTTGGCATTCTCAGCTAAAATCTTTTCTTTCTCATTTTCATCAAGAGCATAAAAAGTATTCTTACCTATGTCAATTCTAAATAGCGGCGGTTGAGCAATATAAATATGCCCATATTCTATAAGTTTTCTGAAATGTTTGAGAAACATGGCGCATAAAAGAGTTGCAATATGTAGACCGTCTGAGTCAGCATCAGCAAGGATACAAATCTTGTTGTATCTTAAGCCAGAAATATCATCACTATCTGGATCAACGCCAATTGCTGTAGCGATGTTATGAACTTCTTGAGAGTTCATAATAGTATCTGCATCAAGCTCCCAACTATTTAGGATTTTACCTTTAAGAGGTAAGACAGCTTGAAAGTTTTTATCACGTGCTTGTTTAGCGGAGCCTCCAGCAGAGTCACCTTCTACTATAAAAAGTTCAGTCGAGTTTACATCAGAGCTGATACAATCTGTAAGCTTACCAGGCAAGCGAATCGAAGTATTCATAATACGCTTACGAGTAGTTTTTTTATCAGCGTTAATTCTTTTTTGGGCAACGCTATTAATATTTTCGATGATTTGACGAGCTTCTTCAGGATTTTGATTGAGCCATATTGTTAGCAAATCTTTGACAGCTGTAGTTACAAATGAAGTCACATCTTTATTGGAGAGTTTTTCCTTTGTCTGGCCTGCAAACTGAGGATTTGTTATCTTTACGGATATTATGTAATTTAACTTAGCAAATGAGTCATTTGCTGTAATTTTGACATTCTTTATTCCAAGAGAATTTTTTTCAATATAGGTTTTAATAGCTTCATAAACACCATTTTTAAGACCTGTAACATGTGTGCCATCTTGCGGTGTTGGAATTAGGTTAACATAACTGTTTTTGATACTTTCTAAAGGATCTTCACACCAACAAAATACAGCATCTAAATAAGAATCACCATTTGAAAAATTATCTATCATAAAAGGTTCAAGAGGAAGTGTTTCAGCTTCTAACTTATGGTCAAGGTAACCTTTTAACCCAGTTTCAAAATGCAAAGAGATTCTCTCTTTTTTTATTTCATTTGAGTATTTAATTGTAAGTGCTTTACAGAGTATTGCTTTAGCTTCTAAGAGATTCTTAAGAGCTTTGATATTAACTTTGATATCATCAAAATATTTTTTGTTAGGCCAAAATCTAATTTTAGTGCCAGTATTTTTTTTACCAACGCTATCAATAATCTCTAAATCTTTAGTTTTTAGACCATCTTCAAAAGTTATTTGATAAACATTACCATCACGTTTGATTTCTGCTTCAAGTTTGCTTGATAATGCATTGACAACAGAAACACCAACTCCATGAAGACCACCAGAGTGAGTATAGTTTTTGTTGCTGAACTTACCACCTGAATGTAGTTTAGTCATAATAAGCTCGATACCGGACATTTTGTGTTCTGGATGAATATCTACAGGCATACCACGACCATCATCAGCTACTTCGATACTATTATCATCATATAAGGTGATATTTATTTTACTAGCGTATCCAGCTAAAACTTCGTCAACACTATTATCAACAATCTCTTGTATAAGATGGTTTGGGTTTTCGGTATTAGTGTACATACCTGGTCTTTTCTTTACAGGATCTAAACCGGTAAGAACTTCGATAGATTTAGCATTATAGTTTTGCATTTATAAATTTTTAGATATTTGAAATATATTATTTAAAGTAGATTCTATCATATAATTATTTTAATTCGTAAACCTAAGGCATAAAGGTCTTGGATATTTACTTTTTGAGGAAATAGCAGCTGTAAGGAAAAAATATTATTAGTCCAATAAGTGGCAGCAGTACAAATGCAAAAGCTAAAGTAAATTCACTACCGAAATCAATTTGACTAATTACAGCAGTAGTTATTGAAGCAATTCCCATCTGCATAAAACCCATAACTGAAGATGCTGCTCCAGCAGTAGTAGTAAAGTTCTCTAGTGCTATTGGTGTTAATAAGGGCACACTAAATGATACACCTATAAATGTTAGAGAAAGAACACCAGTTAAAGCTATAGATAGAGTTAATCCTGTTAATTTATGGAATGCATAAATAAAGAGCAATCCTGATATTAAAGTACAAAACATACCAAAATTAACTAGATGCTTGTAGGCTATTATACGACTTAGCTTTGAGCATATAATTGATCCTAATACTACAGCAGTAACCATAATTGTAAGTAGATATAAGAAATTAGCTTTTTCAAGCTTTAAAATATTTATAAAAATATCAGGAGCTGTAACTAAACAGGCGTATATCACACTAATATTTATTCCTAATACAAAGGTTGCAAAGAAGAATTGATGATCTTTGAAAAGGGAAAAATAATTTTTAAAGAAGGATCTTAGGGTTAGAGCATCTATATTTTTTTCTTTTACTGTTTCTGGAAAAAAAACAGTTACTTGAACAAATAAAAATGTAGCAGCGACTAATAATATCCAGAATATCAGGTTAGGACTAAGGAAAACACCTAAAATAGCACCAAATGCAGGGGCTAAAGCAAAAGCAATATTCATAATAGCAAATATTGCACCTTGCTCACTAACTTTAAAAGCATCTTTGACGGCAACTGTTGCTATTACACCGCCAGCAGCTGCACCAAATCCCTGAAGTAGTCTTGCATAGATTAGAGTGTCAATATTTGTGCTGAGTAGACATATTATTGAACTAATGATAAAAAAGCCTGAACCTACTAACATTACAGACTTACGTCCAAACCTATCTGAAAAAGGACCGTATAAAAGCTGGCTAACTGAATAACCAAGTAGGTAAGATGTTATAGTTAGTTGTACATGAGGATAGTCTGTGCCTAAAATAGTTTTGATTTCTGGTAAAGCAGGAGCATAAATAGTGTCACCAAAAGGTCCCAAAGAGACCATTAGAACCAAAATGAAAATCGATGGACGTATACCTTTATACATTAGTCAGAACCACTCTTACTGAAGTCACCAACTATTATGGTGGCAGTTTTACCTTTTGGTATGGGGGGTGTGTTATTTGATGTCACAACACTCTCAGCTATCGAAGAGTCAGAGTTTTGTGCTTCTGAATTTGTACTGTTGCTTGAACTTGGTAAATTTTGATTAGTTGAGTTCGATATATCTGTATTATTAGCTTCTGCTACAGCAGCTGTAGTTGTCGCTACTGAGCTAGTATTGTTTTTAGACTTGTCAGAGTCAACTTCTTTGCCAGATAGATCTTTTGGTGTATTTTCCATAGGAGCCGATTTTGGTTGTTCTAGAGGATAAATAACTTTAACGTTTTGACCTCGGTCTACTTTATAGTCGCCTAGTATATTTTCATAAATAACTCTATCACTATGAGCATCAACTAAATATGTAGTACCACTATCAGCTTCTACAAGTATACCTTTTTCAGTTGGAACTAATTGTCCTGAAATTCCATAGTCAAAAAAGTCGCTTCTAGGAGTAAGTTTATATCTACCTAAGTAATCTCCATTCAGCGAGTTGAAAAAGTGTAAATAACCTTGATAATCAGCGACTACAATCAATCCTTTATAATATATAGGAGCAGTTATTTTGCGCCACTCTAGTATATTTTGTGTCCACACCGTATCTCCAGTTTGGATATCGTATGCTTTAAGCTCACTATTAGCTTGTACTGTGAAAATCACACCATTATTAATAGCCATATTATTAATTATAGATGTTTTTTTTGCCCAAAGCATTTTTCCGGTATCTCTATCTAGAGCAACAATAGCACCTTGATAGGCAGCAAATATAAGATAGTTACCATATAACATTGGATTTGATGTGATATCTACCATCTTATAAGCAGGTGAAGAACCATGGGCAATAGCAATTGGTAAGTTGATAGTTCTATCACCATTGTCTAGAGTAAAGCCTAGTACTGTACCAAAAGCAGACCCTACCATCACAGTGTCATTAAGTATAATAGGAGATGAGTCACTTGGTAGCGTTATCTCAGGAATATTGTTTGTTACATTCCATACTTTTGCGCCGTTGGTGGCATCAAAAGAAGTCACAGAACCATCGTGAGTATGAGTATATAAATGGTTGCTATATATTGTTGGTTGAGAAAAGATACTACTTGGAGCATCTGTCCTCCACAGTATTTGACCATCTTTTTGATCGACAGCTGTTAGAGTTCCTTTTATAGAACCAAATATTACCGCGTTAGCAATAGTGCTTGGTTGAGATGATAGAATGGTGCCAGTATCATGTTTCCAAATTATTTTACCATTTGTAATTGCTAAACCATAAGCCATACCATTTTGATTAGGAACAAATACCATATCATTAGCATATGCAGGCGAGACATTATAAATTGGTAAACCGCCATTACCATTACCCGTAGATCTGCTCCATTTGACTTTCACCTTAGCCTCCTTAGGAGGTTTTTCAGCTAATGGTGTGGGTGGTGGGACATTACTCTCAGAACAACTAGCGACTAATAATGATAGTAGCAAAGGAGTTGTTAATAAAAATAATTTTTTCATGATTATTTAGTGTTATTTATAAGTTGGGTAATTATTTGTTTGAATTCAGCTGAGCTGTTAGGATCTTGTAGAGCTTTATTCCAAGCATCTAATGCTTTATCCTTATCTTTTTTCTCACTATAAGCTTCGCCTAATAGCATTAGTGGATATGCATTGCTATTTAGAGAGCTAATGCTTTGAAGAGTAGAGATAGCTTTATCAGGGTTGTTACTTGATATGTAAAGCTTAGTAAGCCTAACTTTTGTAATGTCTGTTAAGCTATTACTAGGATTGCTTTGGACACTCTGTTGCAATACGTCAATAGCTTTAGGTAGGTTGGATAAATTAACATTAAAACTCTTAGTATCTAAATCAGTAGGAGCCATATATAAATCAGCTAATTGCCAACTAGCAAATATGCCAAAGCTAGTATCAGGGTAGTTTTTTGTAACTTCTTCAAATTTAGCTATTTTGACACTTGTAGGAGATTTCGGGTTTTCATTTGCAATTAGCGCTCTTTGATACATGTCAGATGCTTCAAACATGCGTTTTTCATTACCAGAGTTATAAAACTGTAAAATTATAGTACAAATGATGGCTACAATTATTATGCCCACTATTGTGTATAGAGCTTGGCTTTGTTTTTTTGATAAATTTTTCATAGTTATTGATGTCTACAAATTAAATTTGTTTATAGCAAACTTACAGCATCTTAACATAAAAGTCCTCAACGTTCTAAGTTTATTAATCAGATTAGAATGTAATGTCTTGGTTTTTTATGTTAAAATATGATTTTGTTTTTCTAAGTTAATTAGTAATTATTTACATTTAAAAATTATTTGAATATGGCATTAATATCTTTAGCAATTGATTATAAAAAATCCCCAATAGAGGTTCGTAGCGAGTTTGCGCTTTCAGGCCTTGATGTATCAATGTTATATAAATCAATACTAGCTATAGATGATGTTATTCATGCTATAATTTTATCAACATGTAATCGTACTGAAGTATATCTTGAAATAGCAGATTTAAGAGTTGTCGATGATATTTTAGCTTGGTGGCAAAGCTATGTTAGGAATCCTGATTTTAAAATAAGAGATTACTTTAAATTACGTCAAGGTACAGAAGTAATCATGCATTTGATGAAATTAGCTTGTGGTCTAGAATCGATGGTTTTAGGAGAACCACAGATATTAGGACAAGTTAAAGACTCATACACTCTTAGTAAAAAAAATCACGCTATTGGTAAAGAATTAGATAGAGTTTTTCAGAAAGTTTTTGCAACAGCTAAAAAAGTTCGTAGTGAAACTAGAATCGGTCACTGTCCAGTATCAGTAGCATTTTCAGCAATTACTTTGGCCAAAAAGCAGTTGGACAATATTTCTACTAAAAATGTGCTTATAATCGGTGCTGGTCAAACAGGGGAGCTTTTATTTCGCCATGTGACAGCTCTTAATCCTAAACATATTATGTTAGCTAATAGAACAATAGAAAAAGCTGAAAAAATCACATCTACCTTTGATAATGCTAGTGCATATTACTTGGCAGATCTGCCTAAATTAATTAAAAAATCAGATATTATAATCGCTGCAGTTAATGTTACTGAGTATATAGTCAAATGTGATGATGTAGGAGAAAAACCAAGAGTTTTTATTGATATCTCTATACCACAAGCATTAGATCCTAAACTAGGAGATTTAGAACAGAATGCATATTATTGTGTTGATGACATTAATACAGTTATAGAAGGTAATAAGGATAAAAGGAAACATGAGAGCTCAAGAGCTCAAAAAATTATTGTAAAATCACTAGAAGATTATCTAGAAAAAGAAAAAGCAATTATTTCAAATAGTGCTATTAAGGAGCTATTTCAAAAAGCGGATGGCTTAGTGGATTTATCATTAGAAAAAAGCTTAGCGAAAATAAGAAATGGTAAAGATCCTGAAGAAGTGCTTAAGAGATTTGCTTATGAGATTAAAAAGAAAGTATTACACTATCCTGTGGTCGGTATGAAAGAGGCTTCTAAGCAGGGTAGAAGTGATTGTTTAGTATGTATGAAACGAATGTTTGGTTTAAATGTGGAAAAATAAATGAAAGATTCTATTAAGACAAAACTGCAAAGTTTGATAGAAAGACATGAAGAAGTTAGCGCATTGTTAGGTGAAGCTAATGTTATTTCTGATCAGAATAAGTTTAGAGATTTATCAAAAGAATATTCTCATCTTGAGCCTATTGTTAAGGCATTTAAAGAATATACACAAGCTCTTGAAGATAAAGAAGCAGCCTATGAAATGCTCAATGAGAAAGATGCAGAGCTAGTTGAAATGGCAAAAGAAGAATTAAAATCAGCTAATGAGTCAATTGAGAGACTTGAAGATGAGTTGCAGATACTTCTTCTACCGCGTGATCCTAATGATGATGCTAACATTTTCTTAGAGATTCGTGCTGGAACTGGTGGTGATGAAGCATCAATATTCTCTGGTGATTTGTTTAAGATGTATTCAAAATACGCTGAGCAGAGAGGCTGGAAAATTGAAGTGGTTTCAGCTAGTGAAGGTGAGCATGGTGGTTACAAGGAAATTATCTCAAGAATATATGGCGATGGCGTATATTCACAACTAAAATTTGAATCAGGTGCTCATAGAGTACAGAGAGTTCCTGCTACAGAGTCACAAGGTAGAATTCATACTTCAGCATGTACTGTTGCAGTTATGCCTGAAGCAGATGAAGTTGAGGGAATTGATATTAATCCAGCTGATATCAAAGTAGATACTTTTAGAGCATCAGGTGCTGGAGGGCAGCACGTCAACAAGACTGACTCAGCGATTAGAATTACACATATTCCAACAGGTGTTGTTGTCGAATGTCAAGACCAAAGATCACAGCATAAAAACCGTGCAGCTGCTATGTCAATGCTTAAATCAAGACTTTTACAAGCAGAGATTGATAAGCAACAAAAAGAGCAATCTGATACACGTAAGAGTTTGGTTGGTAGTGGTGATAGATCTGAGAGAATTAGAACATATAACTATCATCAAGGTAGAGTTACTGACCATCGTATTAACTTAACTCTTTATAAACTTGATGAGGTTATGGAAGGAAGTCTAGATAGTATCATCCAGCCACTAATCTTAGAGCATCAAGCTGATCTTCTAGCAACTATGTCAGATGAGTAATATCTCAATATCTCAGTTATTAGCGTCAAGTGCAGTTAAGTTTAATCAACCTGATGTTTCAATAAAACATGATCTGCAAATGATTATTTGCGATGTTTTGGGTGTTGATAAGACTTATCTTTATCTAAATTCTGATAAGCAGTTAGATAATGCCATACTTACAAAAATAAATGGGAAAATTTTACGTCTTTTAGCAGGTGAGCCATTAGCTTATATTCTTGGCTATAAATATTTTTGGAATCAAAAGCTATATGTAACTAAAGATACTATTATACCCCGAGCAGATACTGAAGTTATAGTTGCTGCAGTGTTAGATGATATACAAGATAAGAATGCTCAACTAAAAACATTAGATCTTGGTACGGGCTCTGGCGCGATTGCTTTAGCTTTAGCTGAGGAGCTCCCTAAGAGTCAAGTTGTAGCTGTTGATTTATACTCTAAGGTACTAGATATTGCTAAAAAAAATGCTCAAGCAAATAATATTGCTAATGTTGAATTTATGCAAAGTAGTTGGTATGAAAATTTAGATGAGACTAAGTTTGACATCATAGTATCAAATCCACCATATATAGATATTGACGATGCTAATGTTGATGATAGTGTTAGGGAATATGAACCATCAAGAGCATTATTTGCTACAGATAATGGCTTAGCAGATATTAGAATAATCATATCCCAGGCAAGTGATTTTCTAAAACAAGGAGGATATTTGTATATAGAACATGGCTTCACCCAAGCGAATGATCTAGCAAGTATATTTTCTCAGCATGGTTTCTGTGATATTCAAACTATTAAAGACTTAAATCATAAAGATAGGTGTACAAAAGCTAGACTTGGTAGTTATTTGTGATAAGGGTGGCCTTCTAATATTGTATAAGCTCTATATAACTGTTCAGCAATAATGATACGTACTAAAGGATGAGGAAAAGTCATTTTTGATATGGATATTTTTTCTTTGGCAATATTTTTGATACTTTGATCTATACCATCTGGACCACCAATTAAAATCACAACATTTGGATTGTTAAATTTCCAATTTTGCATTTTTTCAGCTAGTTCTTCTGTTGAAATTATTTTAAAGTTAACATCAAGAATTACTAAGTGATCAGAATCACTAAGTTTAGTAAGGATAGTTTTAGCTTCTTGTTCTATCCAAAGTTTGGGATTACCAGTTTTAGTTCGTTTAGCTATTGGTAATTCGATCAGTTCAAGCGGGATTGATTTACTTAGGCGCTTTTTGTACTCATCATAACCTTCGCTAACCCATTTTGGTGGTTTTTCTCCTAAAGAGAGTATTCTAATTTTCATAAACTATCTCGTAAAGCACATAAGATTTTCATTTGAAAGTTCTGGATTATATTTATAGTCAGCTATATTGAAATTTTTAATATCACTGATATTTTCTATTCTATTTTCAAGAATGTGCCTTGTCATTAAGCCACGTGCTTTTTTAGCATGAATCCCTATAGTCTTATATGTACCGTTTTTATTTTCCTTAAAATCAATATCTAGCCATTTTGCATCTAAAGATTTTTTATCTATTGCTTGGGAATATTCATTAGAAGCAAGATTTATCAAAATTTTATTTTGTTGCTGGCTGAAGTATTCATTTAATTGAGCTGTAACCTTATCTTGCCAGTACTTATATAGAATTTCTCCATCAATTTTAATTTTTGTACCCATTTCTAATCTATAAGCTTGCATTAAATCAAGAGGGCGTATCAGTCCGTATAGTCCAGATAACATCAAAAGATGATTTTGAGCATATTCGATAGTTTCTTTATCTAATGTATCTGCCTCAAGACCTTTGTAAACGTCTCCACTAAATGTGAAAATAGCAGCTTTTGAATTTAACTCGCTATAACTCTTAGGGTTAAAGTTATTATGTTTAGTAAATACTTCTTCAGCTAGTTTAGGACTAATTTTCATTAGCTTTTCAATCTCATCAACCTCATAGTGTTTAAGGGTATTTATAAGCTTGGTTATTTGATCTTTGAATATTGGTTGTGTAAATTGATACTTTGCTGTTGAGGTTTCAAAATTTTGACTTTTAGCAGGCGATATAACTATTATCATGATATTTGTCGAATTTAATTATTTTTGATAATAATACCAATTTATCTTAGATAATGGAATTTGCTTTGTTAGCTTGTAATTTTAGGATATATCTAGTAACATACCTAACGCTGACTTGGTTTCCTCGCAATGATAGATTGTGAACCCCGCCAGGTCCGGAAGGAAGCAACGGTAACTTTTGATTCATGTGCCGTGTCAAGGCTAAGTCAGCACTTTTTAGAAAAAGTCAGTATTTTTGATCAGATAATTATATATAATGTTTTTACTGTATGAATTGTTTAAACTTTATAAATGCTTAGTACAAAATCAAATATAAAATATCAGGTATTTGTTTACCTTTTGATATTTACTTATTTTTTAATTATAAATTTGTGTCAACCTTTGATGATGGATGATCTTTGGCGATCAGATGTAAATGCTCTTCATGATGGAACTGTATGGTTTCATATTAGAAGTGACTATTTCTATTGGACTGGTAGAGTTTCGGCACAATTACCAGTTTATATTCTTTTTAATAAAAGTTACCCTTCTTTGATTTATGTTGTAGATATGCTAAATGCACTTGCACTAACAGTGTTGGTTGTTTACCTATATAAATTAATATTTAGAGATCAAGTTAGTATTATATCTAGAAAATTCATTATATATGCTTGTCTATTTATGGGTTACTTCATAGAGAATACTTTTTTAGGTAATGCAATGTTGAAGACCATAGGCATTCAGTATCTTTGGGGCATTAGCTTGCTTGTGTGGGGTTTTTATTTTCTTTTCGTAAAGAACAAGCACTCAAAAGTATTAAGTATTATTTTGGGTATTTTTCTTGGTTTATATAATGAAGCATTTTTCATGGTAATTTTTACCATTTGCTTTTACTATATAATTCATCAAATTGTCAAAAAAGATAAACTAAATAAAAATACTTTATATTTTGTTATACCATTTATAATTGCGGGTATTGTGATGATGATAGCACCTGGAAATTTTGCCAGAACTAGTGGTATGCTTGCTGGGCAATCTCTTTTAGGGTATATATTTCATAATTTATTTGATATAACTATGAAGTTTTTTTCAAGATTTGAACTTTCACTACCATTTATTCTTTCTATATTTATGGTTTTTGCTTTTGAAAAGGATATAAAAACTAAGGTTCTTATAATTTTATGCTTAGTATCGATTTCTCTAACAACATTTCTTATTATGTTTGGTTTAGAAATACGAGTTGAAATGCTATACATGCTTATATATTTTTATATCATATGCAAATACTTATTTCGTTCAGGTTTTTCATATTTATTTAATAAGTTATATTTATTTTTTGTTGTCGCTTTATTATTTTTTGTAGTTAAGTTTTTTTATGCTTATCTTCAATTAGGTTATTACAATCATCTTAGAATGGTTGATGTAAGGCATTATCAACAGATGCATGAGAAAAATATACTTTTACCAAGTTTTCATCTGATGAGACACGCGGGTGTAGTTTATTCTGAGCTTATGGAATATTCAGATGATCCAGAATATGTTAAAAGTCAAGGCTGGAACAATGAGCAGTTTGCACAATATTATGGCTTTGATAGTGTCTTTACAAAATAGGATATGTCAAAAAAATTATTGATCTAAATCTGTTATGTTAATAGTATAGTTGTAGTGATAGTTGTGAATAGTTATTTTTTTATTATTATCACTGTATTTTATTGTTAGAATTTTTTTGCCGTCTTTGGAAGTTAAAATCCTTTCATTTGCTTTTTCTGATACGCTAATGCTTGTATTAGCAAACATCTCTTTGACAATATTGACAGGGGCCTGGCTTATAATAAACTCTGTGAGGCTTTGTTTAACACCAATATTTTGGTTTGGCATTGGCAGGCTACTACTTTGGATATCTTTGCCATTATAATCAAGTTTAAATAAAGAACCTCCCCAAGCTGATAACGCTACCATTATGATATGTTTTGAGTTAGCTTCAATAATCATATTTGTTGTTAGATTTTTTTGTTTGCCATCTTTATCATAATAAGTAGCAGAGACTATTTGCGATATTGTTTTATCAATACCTAGTTGTTGTGGCTGGGGTAGTGTTACAGTTGTATCTGGTGTTATAGCTACTGTTACATCGATTTGCTGTTTTGTTTGCAACAATGAGCAACCGCTTAAAAAGATAAATATAAAAAAAGTTGAAAGAATTTTATTTTTCATAACCTTGTACCTTAATTGCTATAGGGGCTAATAAAAATGCTACCGAAATACCTATTAATACAGTTAGACCAAAATATTCAATAGCTGGAGTATTACTTAATGCCAAAAGTCCAAATGATAGGATAGTAGTAATAGCTGATAGTGCTAATGCTAGCATAGTACTATTGAATCTATTATGACTCTCAGCTAAGAATAAAACATAATCCATACTTATTCCTAAGACAAGTATTATCGCAAGGATGCTAAATAATGTCAGAGGAATATTGAGTAATCCAAGAAATGCTATAGATGTGAAACATGATAATAATGGTACTACAATATAGACTATAGATTTTCTAAAAGAATATCTAACAGTTAATCCTAACCATAGTAAGACAAACACAATCGCCATTATGTAGGAAATTATATTACGATAATGACCAAAAATATCACTTATCTGACTTACCTTATCAACAATATAAACGTCATCGATAGAGTTAAGCAAGCTTTGTAGTTTGGTAATATCAATATTTTTTGAAAGTGCTATTGCCACAGCTTTATAGTCATTTGGCTGGTCTCCTAACCACAAAAATCTCATCTGTGCTGAAACTGGCTTATCTAGCCACGCAGATAGCTCTAAAGCATCAAATTTTGTAGTTTTGATTTTATCTATCACTCTTACTTCTTGATCATCTGAGAAACCTATTTGTTTAAGGTACTCTTGTGGATATTTGGTATTAATAAAGTTTTGTATAAGATTATAGTTTTGTTGCTGCTGCTCTAAGCTTGATACATAGTCACTTATGCTAATTAGTGGATTTTTAATATTAGCAAAGTTGTTACGAATAATGCTAGTTACATGATTAGCTTTTGACAGAAGTATATTATCATCTTTAGCTAATACGATAATATAGCTAAGACCTATATCACTACCAATTATGCTTTTAAGCTGTTGTTCTTCATCTCGGAGCTCTTTAGGTGTTGATTGTAATATATGAATATCATCATTAGGCTTTATTTTATATATTCCTGCAATGATTATTATCACTAGAGCTATTAAGATAATAATAATTTTTTTTGTGCAAATATTTTTCCACAGATTTAGATATTTATCCGTAAGCCTTAACAGAGGAATACTTTTATGGCTTTTTGATTTGATATTGATAATATATGGGAAAAAACACATCACTGTTAGGTATGACACAGCTAAGCCAACGATACCAAAAACTGCTAGTTGATGTAGTCCAGGAAAAGGTGCGATTGCTATAACTAAAAAAGCTATAATAACATTTAAAAGCCCTAATGTTATGCCTTTGAAAATACGATTTAATCCTGTTTTTGGAGTCCAATTAGCATCAGCTAAAAGCTTCTCAGAATAATAAAAGAAAGCATAGTCAACAGATATACCAATCAAACTTGCACCGAAAACTAGCGTAAATAAGAAAACGCTACCAAATATATAATGTGTAACAACAAATGCAGCAACAAATCCACAAAGGATTGAAAATAGTGTAAAAAAAAGAGGAATAATTGATCTAAATGTTAGAATTATCAAAATCAAGATGCCTATCATAGAGCCAATACCAATAGTATTTATCTCATGATGAGCATCTTCGGTTCCAGCATTTGCATAAAAGAGCATGCCAGTTTTTAGAACACTAATATCATTTGATTTAATTTGTGTGATAGCATTATTAATGCTTTTGATAATTTCAGTTTGAGTTGTTAATGAAAAGCTTTGTCCTTTAATTTCAGCTTTAATAAGAACGTAATAAGTATTATTTTTTTCAGCTATTAGAAAGCCATTTCTAAGCTTCAAGTTGGAGCTTGGTTTGGGTAAGTTTAAAAGATAGTTTTGATATGTAAAGAAAGGATCATTATTCAGTAAGTTACGATTAACTACTCCTGTTGGGTTATATATATTTGCCAGAGCATTTTGGTACAATCTTTGGTAGTTTTTATCAATTAATAGCTGTTGGTCTTTATCGCTAAGTAGTTGTAGCCTGTATGGAAAATAGAATTTTGCCCAAGATAATTGCTGGTCTTGGTTTATTCCTGTATTTACTGCTGTGAAATTATTACTTTGTTCTAGTAAATGATTAAACTTTGCTGCAGCATTTGTAGCTTTAGTTTGATCTTTAGAACTTATTAAAAATACAATATCATTACTTATACGGTCAGAAAACTTATTTGATGCTGAGGTAAGTTCAGGTGATGTCTCTTGGTTTGGTAACAAAGCTAGAATGTTTGTATTTAAGTTTAGTCCTTTTGTAATAATAGTTATAAATAGGATTGTGCTACTTAGAACAATTACACTCCAAATAATAAGACGGATAAGAGATTTATTGATCATAATATTTAGTTTGTTGTGATATCAAAAAGTTGTATTTTGATTATATTGTCTTGGGTATCAGCAACTTCAATATTTGTAATATATCTATTACCTTTTAGAGTTATCTCTTTTATAGCCTTATTCAGAGGGCTAGATTTTGGTGTGAGGGTGATAGTCCAGTTTTGTGTATTACCATCAAAATTGATATTAAAAAATTCTGATATGGTTTTTGTATCACCTTTAAATACAGACATAAAGACACTTGTGAATGTGAAAACTACAGGTTGGTCTTCGCGTGTTAAAACAGTAGGAGAATTATCCATAATAGTTTGTGTAAGCTTATTTTTAGACATTTGCATTGTGGTTTTGATTGGTGATTGCTGTTGCCATAACAGAGATCCATCATTAGTTAGTTTAAATGTTCCTGAAGATTTTAAACTTGAATTTAAACCTGCAATTTGTCTGATTTGTATAAATTTACCCGAGATATTAGTATCTTTGGTCAATTGCTTTTCAACCGCTTGGAATTCTGAATTATTAGTAAGATCTGAAGCATATAAGGGAGCCGCAATAGTTAAAAAAATGCTAATAAAAGTAAATAGTTTCTTCATTTTTTAATAATCTCTTTTATTTTTTGTTGCCACTGATGAGGTGTTACGAAACAAGTTTCTTTTTTGTTAATATCCACAGCAAGCTGTGTAGTATAACCTTGACATAACTTTATTTTAGTTAAGCTATCTAAATAGTATAGTTTATTTTTAATCGGTTCTCGAACTCTATTAGATCACAATAAATATCAATATCTTGTCCGAATCTTGCAGATTTAATAAATTTAGCTTTTATATCAATTATAGGCCAAGCGAAACCATCTTTCTTCATAGCTATATAATCATAGCCAATTTCTTTGAGCATACTGCATCTAGCCATTTCAAAGTACTTGATATAATTACCATGCCAAACAATTTCGAGCATATCAACATCAAAAAATGGGATAGTCATTTTGTAAACATGTGTGAATAAACTATCTTTAAGCATTTATTTATTCTCCTTGATGCCAAAAATCAAAAAAATTAAACCATTGTTTTGGATATTTTTTACAATATGATTCAAGCATTTTGGCATATTTTTGTGCATAGCATAAAGTATGTAGGACATTTTAGAATGCTTGCTAATATAAATGCTCCTTGTGGGAAAAATGCCATATCATCTAAAAATGATAATCTAAGATTTCTCTCTGGTTTAGTTACAGAAGTTCTATCTGCAGGTATAACGATAAATTCACCATTAGCAATGCGCTCATATAACTCAATTGCCAAATCTGGAGTAACATCTTGTATACATATCATATTGATTGAGTATTTAGGATTAATCTTTGTCAAAAGTTTATTAAATGTAGGAGCTTGTTTGCTAAATACTAGAGCATTTATCTTCATACTACTATCAAAGTCTGCTAATGATCTTGCAACATCAAGATTACCAAGATGAGCTGTAAAAATAACACCACCTTTTTGTGATTTGATAGCTTGGTTCATGGTTTTGCGATCTTGTAGTGAGAAGTCTACATTATCTATAGTAATCTTATTACTCCAAACAGTTATTTTGTCTATAACCATCTCACCAAATGCTAAAAAATGTCTAAAGCTATAAAACCATAATTTTGAAGTTTTAATATTTTTATCGAGGTGTTTAATATATTTAAAAGAATAGTTACGTGCACTTTTGTACAATAAAAAATAATAGATCATAACTACTGACATGATTGAGTAGGTGAGTCTACGACCTAACAAACGAAATAAAATAAAAGTAGTTCTAAGCCCAAATAGACCACCGGCTTCTTTTATCTTAGTCCAATGTTTCACCTGATTTTTCTCCATAATAGTATTGGTGATCTAATAATCATACCAGTAACTAATTTTGTATGAGTCCAAGATATTCTGACGTTATCTCGAAACATTCTGAAATTGGAGTAACCATCTTGAGGATAAATTACTTTGGTATTTATATAGACTATATGAAGACCTAACCAGTACATTCTCACGATTACATCTATATCGAAATCCATCTTCACTGAGAAAGTTCTTTTCTGCATAAGCTTTGTATAAGCCTCTAGTGGATAGATACGAAAACCGCACATTGATTCTTTGAGATCAAACGACAGAGTTTCTATTGCTACCCAAAAATTTGTAATTTTTCTACCATGAAGTCTACTTTTGGGAATACTATCATCATAGATGGGCATACCAGATATTAGTGCCTGAGGGTTTTGCTGCATTGCTTGTATAAATTTAGGGATATCGGTCGAATCATGCTGACCGTCAGCATCTATTTGAAGCATATGTGTATAACCTATTTTAAAAGCTAAATTGGCACCATGACTTACAGCAACACCTTTACCTTGATTTTTATCAAGTGATTCTGTCAAAACAATATTATTAAATTCACCAGCAACTTCTCTCATGATTTGTTTAGTGTTATCTTGGCTACCATCATTTATAAGTATGATAGGTAAGTCATATCTAGCGATATTTTTGATGGTGTTACGTAGTTGCTTTCCATGGTTATAGATTGGTACTACAATACATAAATTACAATCACTACTACTCATATTTTATTTTACCCTGAGATGCTACTTGATTATTGACAGAAATTTCAAAAGTAATTGTATTGTTGTTATTTATGATTTTTATTTCTATATCATCATTAGGTAATATAACTTTTTTGAATTTTAATTGTGGAATATTACCAAAATAGAGTTTATTAATACCGAATATCTGGCTTGCCAAATTTATGACAAAATCAACTTGAGCAATACCCGGTAAAATGGCCTGCTCTTGAAAGTGACCTTTAAAAAAATCACACTCGTGGAGTACTTGCGCCGATACTAAAACACAGCAATCATCAATATTTTGTATATTATTTATCTTAAGATGTTTGTTCATAGTTTATTTCGCCATAAATTTTAAATAAAGTCTCCTTAATAAGTTTAAATCTTATCAAACTTATAAGCTCTAACCTATTTAATTATCATCTAATAATTCAACTAATCGTTCTAGAGTTCTTTTTCCTTGAGAGTTAGTTGCTATTTCAGTTACAAAGCGCCATTGTTTAGGTATAACTACATTTGAGTAATAGTTTAATAGATAGCTCTTTATTTGTTTAATTAAATTTTGTTTACCAAAATTTTGTAATAAGTCTTGTCCAGCTTGATTTAGACATATTATTGCTGCTATATATTCACGATAGCTTTGACGCTTGATACATACACAATCTTGTATTAAGTCATAATCAATTAATATATTTTGCATTTGTGATATTGATAAACGATTACCAGCAATTTTGACAATCTTATCGACTCTACCTTTTAGTTCAAATTTATCGTTGTATAATGCAACGATATCTGACATTAGTTGTTTTTTTGCTTAAAAAAGGGAGATCTAACAACTAGTTGATCAGACTCTGTAGTAATACAAACATTATCAAAAGGCTTCCATAGTCTATCAATTAACTGTTGCCTATACGCAATAACTCCAGTTTCACTACTGCCATAAGCTTCAAGAATAGGAATGTTGTAACTATTTTGAAATTTAATCGCGATATCGGTACTTAATGCGCTAGCTGATGAAATAAGCAAAGAGTTAGTGATAGGTGTTGTAATATTGCCTTCAAGGTGAGAAATTATTACGGGAGTGGTTATCAAAATATTGTTATCTTGAAGTAGCTTTTTGTGGATAAGTTCGGGTACAAATAGCCTTTCTGTGTGGATGATTTTTTGGTATAGTAGTGGCCATACTATAGTCCAGCTAAAGCCATACAGGTGCTGATGTGATACTGTTGTAAGCACATTGATTTTTTTAAGACTAAAGCTTTGTATGACACTGTTGATCGCTGATGACTCTTGTTCAAGATTGTCTATAGTTTTGCTATAGCCTTTATATTCACCTGTAGATCCAGATGTGAAAAATATAGTTTCACAATCCTTTAATTGTATACTCATTGATGATTTTTGCTGATAAATCAAGATCATTATCAGTTATTAAAGAGTCGTAATGTGTTGCAAGTTTGATAATTGTGCCAGATTTGTTATTTGGTAGCATAATAGTAGTTTTACCTAAAAACTGACATGCTATCCATGTGCAACAAAAGAAGTAAATATCATCAATAGATAGTGCGACTTTGCTGTTATTATTTAGAATGATATCAAGATGATTTGCTAAAGTTTTTATATCATTCAAAAACTCTTTTGCAATGATATTATTTGAATCTTTGATAAATACAATTTCAGAAGGATTTTGTGCATAAAATTCTAGTATCGATTTAAGCGTGCTTTTCAAAATATCTCCTAACAACAATTCTAATTATAGTTTCACTAAGCATCATCAATCCTATAAGGATGTAACTGCTAGATTGTATTCTCAATGTTTATAGAGATACCAAAATGTACTTCATTAGGTGTCAAGTAATTTAAACATTTCTTAGGTCTATTATTCAAGTCTATCTGTAACTTTCTAATGTATTGATGAGATATATTGTTAAAGTTAGTACCTTTAGATATAAATTGTCTGATATACCTATTCATGTTTTCATTAGTACCTCTTTGCCAAGGACTGTATGGATCAGCAAAGAATACTTTGATGCCAGTCTTGCTAGTTAGCTTCTTATGTTTAGCAAACTCTTTACCATTATCAAATGTAGCTGTTAATATTTTATGACCATTAGATACTTTGTACAATATTCTATTGATTGAATTAGCTGTTCTATCTATAGACTTGGCTAAAATAGTAAATCTGCTAGGTCTTTCAGAAATACTCGCTCTATCCTTTATCTTAACTTGTTTAGAGTCACCTTCTTTTTTGTATTTATATTGTCTAGCTTTGAAAAATAATAAGTGTCTAAGCTTTAACTTGCTTATTAAGTTGTAAATTGCTTTGTGAGTTA
>NZ_WBSX01000180.1 GCF_009823375.1 Francisella noatunensis subsp. noatunensis
AGTTCCTTATCGTTTATTTTAGTTTCGTTAAAACCTAATAAACTATATTTGGAACTCTCTTTCAACTATTTAAAACTTTCAGAATACAATCTAGCCTTTTATTAAAATTTTTAATAACATTTTTGTAGTACTTCTGTAGGTAGAGTGGAGTATATTTTATGGCACACCCAGAGGGACTCGAACCCCCGCATCCACCTCCGGAGGGCGACGCTCTATCCAGTTAAGCTATGGGTGCTATATCTACTTATGTATAAAACCGAAGTAAATTTTATCAAAGATATAATTATACACAAAAGCATATACAAGATAAAAAATAACAAAGCCAATATCAACGATGATAGCTTCTATCAGTCCCATATCGAGCATATAAGCAACAAGTGGAATTGTTACAATCAAAAGTCCAGCTTCAAAAAGAATAGCATGTAATACTCTTATAATAACGCCTCTTTTTGAGCGACACATATTTGCTTTACGCTCGATGGCATCAAAAATATAGTTATAAATGAGATTCCATAACATAGCAATTATAGACACTATGATGGCTAGTCCTGCGATATGAAACATATCTTTATGTAAAACAAACATAGCAAATGGAGTAAATATTACTATACCAAAAAACTCAAAGCCGATAGTATGGATTAATCGAGCTGGGAAGCTCATACTTTTGATATTCAAGTATAATCCTTAAGAAAAGTAAATTCAAATCAGAGTATTATATACGTAACGAAGCTAGATTTTTATCTAAATGTAAATTACCTAATATTATAGATGTTTAAAATAGATTTCATAACTACCTTACTTATGATTGTTTAGGGCTTTGCTCATATATTCAAACATTTCTGCTGTAATGCCATGATCCAAACGTGCTTGTGGTTCATTGTGGATTAACTCATTAAAAGCTTTAACTTTCTCAGAATCATTTTCATTTATATGATTAATTATCTGGTTCCAGTACTCCATTAGTTCCTTGGCTTGATCATCTTGAGGTGAAAGCTAGATTGTATTCTGAAAGTTTTAAATAGTTGAAAGAGAGTTCCAAATATAGTTTATTAGGTTTTGACGAAACTAAAATAAACGATAAG
>NZ_WBSX01000181.1 GCF_009823375.1 Francisella noatunensis subsp. noatunensis
ATGAGATTTTAATGAAACAAGAGATGTTGCTGTTGATGTACAGATTATTGCTACTAGAGATGCTCCAATAGCATAATGAATAGGGACATCTAATACGGTTGATAGTAAAGGAGTTATTAATAACGCGCCTCCAATACCTATGATAGCACCTATGCCACCACCTAAAATGGCTACCATGAAGATTACTAGCTCAAAGAAAAAGTACTTTTCCACTATGAGAATACTTAAAAATTAGGGTTTTGATAGTGAATTATAACCTTTTAATAACTATTTTTTTCAAAAGATTTGAGTTTTTAATTAATTCCTTTTAAAATAGATGCTGTTTTATGTAATTATTAAAAACTAATTTAACCGGAGATGAGGCCAATATGGCAAAAGAAGATTGTATAGAAATGGAAGGTGTTGTTTTAGAAGCTCTTCCAAACACAATGTTTAGAGTAGAACTTGAGAATGGGCATATTGTGACAGCGCATATTTCAGGCAAGATGAAAAAAAACTATATTCGTATATTAACTGGCGATAAGGTTGTGGTTGAAATAACTCCTTATGATTTAACTAAAGGTCGTATCAAATTCCGTAGTAAATAATTTTTCCATTATCTTTACTTAATCCATTCATAAGAGATAAGTCTCATAATATTAGAATTTTTTTTTAGATTAATTATAAAATTAGCTAGATTGTATTCTCAATGTTTATAGAGATACCAAAATGTACTTCATTAGGTGTCAAGTAATTTAAACATTTCTTAGGTCTATTATTCA
>NZ_WBSX01000182.1 GCF_009823375.1 Francisella noatunensis subsp. noatunensis
CTTTAAAAATACCAGCACCAATACCAAGTAAACCTCCAATAAATCCAGCGCCAGACATAAATATAAAGCCAAGAATAGGGTGTTTGACACTATATTGCTGTTTTACTTTATTTACAGTCATTGAATCATTAAGCTGAAGTTTTTCGGCAATAACTGATACTTTGGTAGATTCTTGAATACTGCTATTTTGTTTCTTTTTTATAAAACTTAAAACTGCAACTACAAACAATATTCCACCAAATATAAGAAATAATGCTTGCGATTTAAGTGTTAGAGCTAGTTTAGCTCCAAATATAGCCCCAATAGCAGTAGCCAATGCCAAGAATAATCCTAATTTTTCTTTAGTTAATCCATGAGATTTTAATGAAACAAGAGATGTTGCTGTTGATGTACAGATTATTGCTACTAGAGATGCTCCAATAGCATAATGAATAGGGACATCTAATAGGGTTGATAGTAAAGGAGTTATTAATAACGCGCCTCCAATACCTATGATAGCACCTATGCCACCACCTAAAATGGCTACCATGAAGATTACTAGCTCAAAGAAAAAGTACTTTTCCACTATGAGAATACTTAAAAATTAGGGTTTTGATAGTGAATTATAACCTTTTAATAACTATTTTTTTCAAAAGATTTGAGTTTTTAATTAATTCCTTTTAAAATAGATGCTGTTTTATGTAATTATTAAAAACTAA
>NZ_WBSX01000019.1 GCF_009823375.1 Francisella noatunensis subsp. noatunensis
TAGCTTTTTAACTTTACAGGATAGCTTATGATTATTTGAAGTTCTGCGGCTTTGATATAGCTTCTGTGCTATCTCAGCATTATAGTCACTATTTATACTAGTGCGATTAAGTTCCTTTTTTATAGCTCTTTCACTATAGCCAATTTTATTGGCTATTTGAGATGTTTGGTATCCTAATTTAAGTAATTCTTCTATACAATATCTATTTGAAAGAGTTAAGTGCTTTGGCATTTTTTAGTTCCTTATCGTTTATTTTAGTTTCGTCAAAACCTAATAAACTATATTTGGAACTCTCTTTCAACTATTTAAAACTTTCAGAATACAATCTAGCATATAAATTTCATCATAATATTTCTACCCTGTTAGAAAATTATACTTCTGACTGCCTAATCGAAAGCTGCTTAGCTCTATATCTACCCATGACATTTTCTTTTGGTTTAAAACCTTTCACATACGGTTGTACAAGCTGTATAGCAGGCTGAGTAAACAATGGTATAGTTGGGTACCCTGCAGTTTGTTTGATGATTAACTCTTTCTGTAGCTTATAAAAATCATCCTTAGAATTAGTAGTTAGTGACTTGTTATAGATTTCATCAGCTTCTTTATCACAATAGTGTCCACGGTTATTGTCACTATCACATGTATACATCTCAGTATAAGTATTCGGCTGGTTAAAATCTGCAATCCAAGCCATTCTAGCAACATCAAAATTACCATTTTTTAAGCTATCAAGATATACCTTCCAATCTTCATTGAAGATACTAACTTTAACCAAATCTCCAAAATCTTGTTGCCACGAGCCTTGTAGAATTTGCGCCATCAAACGGTTAACATCAGAAGTATTGAAATTAACAGTAAACTCAAGTGGATGTTTTTTTGAATAGCCAGCTTCTTTGAGAGGTTCTCTTGCTTGTTTTACTCTTTGCTCTATAGGTTCATTTATCCAGTCATAATCTGGAATATCTTTTGCCAGATCTTTGTATCTACCTCCAGCTATGGTCTCCGGTATAACCAAGTAAGAAGGAATAACCAAACCTTTCTTAACACCTTCGGCGATACCTTTTCTATCGATAACCATACTTAAGGCTTTACGCACTCTAATATCTTGGAATTTAGGATCTCTCATATTAAATATAAAATAAGCCTGCGAAAGCATCGGTGCTAGTTGAAATTGATTATTTGTGAAGTTTTCTTTATACCATTCTGCTGTATTAGCAGGGAGTGTATTATAGGTAAGACTTTCTCCTCCAGCTTTGTAATTCTCCAAATCACTAGAGGCATCATTGATCATTAGATATTTTACAGAATCAATACTTACATTTTTAGCATCCCAGTAATTAGGAGACTTCCCTGCCAAAGCATAACCATTATGCACCCATTTTGTTAGCTTATATGCACCATTACTTATGATTGTATCAGGCTTTGCTGCCCAAGAATCACCATACTTCTCTATTGCCTTTTTATTCACCGGGAAAAATGCATATATAGTAAGAGAGTCTAAAAATGTTAGATTAGGTTCTGTTAGTTTGATCTGTAGAGTATATTTATCTAGAGCCTTTACCCCAAGTGTCTCTAGAGACTTTTTGCCAGCCTGAATAGCTACAGCATTTAAAATTGGATTGAAATATGAAGCATAAGCACGTGTTAAAGTCTCTGGTGTTACAGATCTTCTATATGAGTAGACATAGTCATCTGCTGTAACAGGATCACCATTAGTCCATTTAGCATCTTTTCTTAAATAAAATGTATAAGTCTTACCATCTTTGGATATCTTCCAACTAGATGCCCCCCGTTGGAATAACCTCTGACTTCTGATTATAATCAACCAAACCTTCAAAAATATCCTCAATTACTCTACTCGAACTATTATCAGAAGATTGTTGTGGATCAATTGATGGCATATCAGAGCCTATATTTACAACTAGTTGATTATTATCATTTGTTGATTGTCCAGCATAAGGATCAGTATTTCTATCCGAATCATTTGAACAACTAGCTAATATAAGTACACTAGCTAAAGATGAGAGTATTAATGTCTTCTTGAACATAATCTAATATAAAAAATGTTAATTATTTCAATCTAAACTATTAATTTTTAAAACTCAATGATTATACATACTAGGATTGTATATTTTTTAGACCTTAACAAGATTGGCAATATCTGCCAATAAAATCTTCTGACCGACATCTACACCAAAGTCTACAGTATAAAACTCTTTTGAACCTTGAGATTGTGCTTTGACAAAAATCCCCTTACCAAAGACTTTATGGAACACTTTATCTCCTTTTTTGAACTTATTGCCTTTTGTGTTATTTGACTTAAGAAAGTCAAAAGGAGATACTCCAAAGTTAGACTTTTGCTTAACCTTAGGCTTATTTTGACTAACTCCAGTTAATTTACCTTCGTTAATATGTTCAGAGTCTATTTCCATAAGAAAACGTGATTTGACTTGGAAACTACTTCTGCCAAAGATATTACGCACTTGAGCATAGCTAATGGTTAGAGCCTTCATCGCTCTTGTAACGGCTACATAAAATAGGCGTCTCTCTTCAGCTAACTTTTCTTGAACTTTTTTAGATTCTGCACTAGTATATGCCTCTTCAGCATTAACAATCGAACTAGGAGGAAAAACTCCTTCTTCTGCCGCCACTAAGAAGATATAGCGAAACTCTAAACCTTTTGATGCGTGTATTGTCATTAACTGAACACTATCTGCATTTTCATCAGCCTGCATCTCACCAGCTTCTAGCACTGCAAAAGACAAAAAATCTTGTAGTATATCAGTATTATCATCAAGTAACTCTATCTGCGGTTCAAAATCTTTAGCTGCACTTATTAATTCTTTTAAGTTATCAATTTTTTGACGATCTTTTTCGATATCTTTTTCTTGGTATGACGCCAACAAACCACTTTCATTGATTACAGTTTCAAGAAGCTTATCTAGACTTAAGTCTTTTATTTGTGATGAAATAGCATTTATAATTTCTATAAACTTTAACAGAAGAGACGCGGTTCTTTTTGTTACAATTTCTTTCTGGATAATATCTATAGTGGCTTGCCAATATGACACATTATTAATCTGTGAGAAATTACGAATTGTATCTAAAGTTTTATTGCCAATCCCTCGTGTTGGAGTATTAACAATTCTCTCAAATGCTAAGTTGTCATTACTTGTAACAGCTAATCTTAAATATGCTAAGGCATCCTTAACTTCAGCTCGATCAAAGAAACGAAAACCTCCATAAATCCTATAAGGTATACTTGCATAAATACAACTCTCCTCAAGGACCCGCGACAAATAGTTTGAGCGATATAAAATTGCCATATCAGAATAATCAACTCCATCATCATGTAATTGGCGAATTTTATCTATAATATATTTCGCTTCATCACGCTCATTAACTGCACAATATACTTCAACTTTTTCGCCATCTTCAGCAGCAGACCATAGTTCTTTTGACATTCTATTATCATTATTTTTGATTACAGAATTGGCTACTTTAAGAATATTCTTCGTTGAACGATAATTTTGCTCTAACTTTATGATTTCAACATCATTTAGATCTGCGACATATTTGTGAATATTATCAACAACGGCTCCACGCCAACCATATATTGACTGATCATCATCACCAACAGCCATCATGTAGTTATTATCTGTAACAAGTAACTTCAACCACATATATTGGACTTGGTTAGTATCCTGAAACTCGTCTATCAAAATATACCTGAATAAACTCTGATAGTATTCTCTAAGCTGTTGGTTAAGAGAAAACAATTCATATAAATACAAAAGTAAGTCGGCAAAATCTAAAGCATTATCTAACAGCAACCTCTCTTCATAAGCAGTATAAATATGAGCATAATTAATATCATACTGCTTTGTTAATTTGTTACTACGAACAGCCTTATCTTTTTGTTTATTAATAAAGTTTTGCAATAATTTTGGTGGATATTTTTTATCATCAAGATCCAAACTCTTAATTACTTTTTTGATTAATTGAGCTTGCTCATCTTGATCAAGAATCCTAAAGTTCTTATCTAAGCCCAACTCATGAGCATGCTTACGTAATAATCTATGAGCAATACCGTGAAAAGTACCTATCCACATACCAAAAGTTGAAATTCCAAGCATTTTCTCAACTCGATGCTGGATTTCTTTAGCGGCTTTGTTTGTAAATGTTACAGCTAGAATATTTTCTACAGATACTCCTTTATCACGACAGAGATATGCTATACGAGAAGTTAAAACTTTTGTTTTGCCACTACCCGCTCCAGCAAGTATCAAAGAATTACGATCCTCTAGCAAGGTCGCTTTTTTTTGTTGGGGATTTAACCCTGAAAGAAAGTCTTTATTAAACATTAGAATTAATATTTTATATAACTAGATAGACAATATTTTAACAAAAAATATTACTGTTGTGAATTAGAGTTAAATAATGCTTTTGTGAAATTTTTTGCATTAAATACTTGCAGATCATCAATCTTCTCACCAACACCGATAAATCTAAGTGGTAATCCCATTTTCTTAGCTATTGAGAAGACTATACCGCCTTTTGCAGTACCATCAAGTTTAGTAATTGTTATACCTGTTAGGTTAACAATCTCATTAAATGCCTCAGCTTGACTAAGAGCATTACCGCCAGTTGTAGCATCTACAACAAGCATTGTTTCATGAGGTGCAGAATCATCGACTTTTTTGATTACTTTAACAACTTTTTTTAGTTCTTGCATCAGATTATCTTTATTATGCAATCGTCCTGCAGTATCTGCTATTACTACATCGATACCTCTAGATTTTGCAGAGCTTATAGCATCATAAATAACTGATGCGCTATCAGCTCCTTCTTTTTGATAGACAACTTGCGTATTATTTCTATCACCCCATTCACGAAGCTGTTCAACCGCTGCTGCACGGAAAGTATCTCCAGCTGCTAATATCACTGATTTACCTTCAGACTGTAGTTTTCTGGTAAGCTTACCTATAGTTGTTGTTTTACCTACACCATTTACACCGACAATAAGTATTACATAAGGAGTATTTTCATGGTTAATCTGTAATGGTTTCTGACACGGCAAAATAATTTCTGTTAGTTTATCTTGTATTATTTCATTAAGTTTATCTGCTGTTTGAAGTTCATTTCTCGCAACTTTCCCGCGTAAATACTCAACAATTTCATCAGTTGCTTCAACACCAACATCAGAGGTTAAAAGTTGCATTTCGATATCTTCTAAAAGCTCTTCATCGACCACCTTTTGACCCATAAGAATGGTGCTTAATCCGCTTCCAAACTTACTTGCTGTCTTTGATAGACCTGACTGAAGTCTTGAAAATAGTCCTTTTTTATTATCTTGTTCCTGAACTCTTTCTATCTCAGAAGATGATTGAGTTTCTTTCTTTTTTTTAAAAAACATCACTATACTCTAGAAAAATTATTATAAAATTTGACTACTCAAAATACTTATCTCTAAGCTTTGCTATTTTTTGGTGTAAAGGATCAAACATACTCACAATATTTTTAGATTTGATAAAGTGAACTTCTCCTTCAAAAGCAATCTCGTCGCCTGCTTGAGCATAAACCTCTAAAAGTTTATAACGTAAATCAATATTATTAGGGTTCTTCTCTAAAGAATCTTGAATTGTTATACTTGCTTCAACATACTTCTCACTGTCTAAAAATTGCTCAACAAGCTCATTTACATATTGCAGCTCTTGCTCGGCTTGTTCTTTAGCATCTATCTCTTGAATTTCTGAATCACCACTATTACTTAAAAGCGATTCATCAGTACTAGTTTCAAACACAACTCCTCGTTCTGTTTTAACTACAATATTATTATCCCTATCCGCGTATAAATCATTTACAATTTCAGCGAACTCATCACTTTCATTGATGTCTAAATTATCTTGATTATTATTCTCAGAATCCTCTAGATTAACTCCAGTTTGAGCACTAGAACTAGCCTTGTTAGAACTATTGAAAAAGTCGAATTCTTCCTGAGGGCTATTATGAGATTTTCGAGAGCTATAAAATTCATTACCTGACACAACAGGAGAAATACGTGACATCAAATGATCACGTTTCTGTCTTGATATGATTTCAAGCTCTTGCTCTTTTTTTGTACTTCTTGTTTCCCAAAATCTTCTACCAACAATAATAACTACTGCTAAAACTATAACATAAACTATAAATTTAAATAAAGACCCTAAAAACGAGAACGAACTTTCCTCATAAGATTCATTTTCTTGAATATCTGTTGGATTTATTTGGCTATCTAAATTACTCTTATATGATTGCTGAGTATTTTCTTCTCCAGGGATCAAAGTCGGAATTTTATCTTCACTTAATACATTTGGAGCTGATGAACTATCAGACTCAGAATCGCTTGAAACCATTATTTGATCATCAAGCTTAGGCGTAGTTGACACAGAAGAAGGTTGATTATATGAGCCTTGAATCATCTGGTTTCTTGTTAACGTTAGACCATCCTCTACTTCGCCTTTTGTAGTAGGAATCGCTAGTTTATCACCAACTTTAATTCTATTATCGACAATCCCTGGAATCTCTGATTTATTTATACCCTTGATTGCATCTGTTAATTCCGAAGTACTTACACCATTTATTGAATGACTTTTGGCTATCTTATATAGATAGTCATTTGACTTGACTGTATATATTTCCATAGCAAAAACTGGCACTGCCATAGCTAATGCACATCCAACAGCAATAACCCTATTGATACCCTTAAACATCTAGCACCCTAATAAAATAATGAATAAATACTTGAAAATTATAGCACATTTTTTCTACTTAAAAAGCATATGATTCTAATGCTCTCTTGTAGCACTAAATATAATATCAGGATTTTTATCTTGAGCTAACTGCAAGTTAACTCCCGTTGGAGCAAGATATGTAAGATACCCAGCACCATCGTATGACAAATTAACTTCATATTTTTTCTTAAAATCATTAAGCTTTTTCTCATCATCACAAAAGATCCAGCGAGCCAAAGAAACATTAACACCTTCATAAGAACACTTAACGTTATATTCAGAAGCAAGACGCTGTGCAACCACGTCAAACTGCAATACACCTACTGCTCCTAAAACCAAGTCATTAGAAATCATTGGTTTGAAGACTTGCGTCGCTCCCTCTTCGGAAAGTTGTACCAACCCTTTTTGTAAGGCTTTCATCTTAAGAGGATCATTCAGTTTAACCCTCTTGAAAATTTCAGGCGCAAAGTTTGGGATACCTTTAAATTTAAGCTTCTCTCCTTGAGTAAAACTATCACCTATCTGTATACTACCATGGTTATGCAAACCAATAATATCTCCAGCATAACCCTCTTCAACTTGCTCACGTTCGCCGGCCATAAATGTTAAAGCTTTCGAAACCTGCATCATTTTACCAGTTCGCTCATGATAGATTTTCATGCCTTTCTCATACTTTCCAGAACAAATTCTAAAAAAGGCTATTCTATCACGGTGCTTATCATCCATATTCGCTTGTATCTTAAAGACAAAGCCTGTTAACTTATTCTCATCTGTATTTACAAGCCTTTCATTTGTCTCGCGTGGCTGAGGTCCTGGTGCATAAGTTGTAAAGCCATCCATCATCTCTTTCACACCAAAATTTGCCAATGCTGTACCGAAATAAACTGGTGTTAACTCTCCTTTTAAAAAAGCTTCTTGATCAAATTCATGACTAGCACCACGAACTAAATCTATCTCCATTTCTAAATCATCAAACAGATCTGCACCAATTTGATCTCTAGCATTAGCTAAGCCTTTAATTTTCTTGTAAGGATGAATTTCATGGCCATGCCCACCTTCAAAAATGGTAACTTCATCATTATATAAGTCATATATACCTTTAAAGAATTTACCCATACCTATTGGCCAATTCATCGGTGCACACTTAATTTTCATAATATCTTCAACCTCATCAAGAAGCTCCAAAGGATCTCTTGTATCTCGATCAAACTTATTCATAAATGTTACTATTGGTGTATCTCGAAGACGACAAACGTTCATAAGCTTGATTGTTCGATCCTCTACCCCTTTAACAGCATCTACAACCATCAAAGCCGAATCTACTGCGGTTAATGTACGGTAAGTATCCTCCGAAAAATCCTCATGTCCTGGTGTATCAAGTAAATTTACAACTTTACAATTATAGGGAAACTGCATAACAGATGTCGTAATTGAAATCCCTCTTTCTTTTTCCATTTCCATCCAGTCAGATGTTGCATGAACACCACTTTTCTTAGCCTTTACTGTTCCTGCTGTTTTAATAGCATTTCCAAATAAAAGCATTTTTTCAGTAATAGTTGTTTTACCAGCATCTGGGTGAGAAATAATTGCAAAAGTTCTTCTTTTTGCAATTTCTTTTAAAATATCATTCATAATTTGTATTTTCTTACATAAATAAAACTAACAGAGATTTTACTAGAAATATTTTTATTTAAAACTAAAAATATTTATCTAAGATGGCGTAGATTTCTTTTTTGATAACATCTATAGACTGAGAAGCATCAATTTCATAGGAATTATGATTTTCTGCTACTAACCTTTTGAAAACAGCTCTCGTCCTATCAAAGAATGCTAAACCTGCTTTCTCAATTCTATCAGCAGAGCCTACTTTACCTGCTCTAGCCAATCCAATAGCAGGATCAATATCTAAATAGATTATTAAATCAGGCTGACAATCTTTTAAAAATGTCTCGTTAAGAACATTTAACTTATCAAAGCCAAGCTCTCGCCCTCCTCCTTGATAAGCAATACTAGACCAGTAGAATCTATCTGATACAACATTAACTCCCTTACTTAAGGCGGCTGGAGCTATAAGATTTCTATAATGCTGTATTCTTCCAGCATAAATCATCAGTAGTTCACTATCCGGATGAATCTCTTCGTCATAATCATTATGTAGAATTATACTTCTTAATTCTTCAGCCACTTTAGTACCACCTGGTTCACGTGTATATACTGCCGCTAAAGATTTAGAGTCTAAATATCTCTTAATAAAACCAATAGCTGTACTTTTGCCAGCACCATCAAGACCTTCTATAACTATAAATTTTGACATATCTTTTTATATAAACAATCCAACAATCACTGCTGATAAAAAACTGACTAGCACTGCTCCATAAAGAATTTTCAAACTAAACTTCGAAACTTTAACTGATGCCTCTTTACTTAGTGCTTGAATCGCTCCTATGATTATCCCAATTGAACTAAAGTTTGCAAATGAGACCAAAAATACTGATATAACGGCTTTAGTATGCTCTGTAAACTGCTGTGACTGTGTACTCATCATCTGCATTGCTACAAATTCATTAGTTACCATTTTCGTACCCATAAGTTGCCCTGCAGCATGCAACTCTTTGCTATTAATATCAAGTATCCAAGCCATAGGATAAAACAAATAGCCCAACAAATCTTGAAAGCTTAGACCAAATAGACTGCTAAATATCGCATTCAACATCGCGATTAAAGCAATAAAACCAATAAGCATTGCTGAAACAATAACTGCAACCTTAAAACCATCTAATATGTACTCGGCAAGCATCTCAAAGAAGCCTTGTTTCTCTTCTTCAAACTCTTCATGCAATTTATCATAACTAAACTCTTCAGAGGCTTCATAAGGATTAATAATGTTTAACACAAAGAAAGTCCCAAACATATTCATCACCAGCGCAACACATACATACTTAGGATCTAATAATGACATATAAGCACCAGCCACCGCTAAAGATACTGTAGACATTGCCGTTGCAGACATTGTATACAATACACTTGAAGGAAGATGACCAATAATTTTTTTATAGTTAATAAAATTCTCTGACTGCCCAACTGCTAGTGAGCTAACAGCATTGAATGATTCTAATTTACCCATACCTGTAACTTTTGATAGAATCCAACCTATGCCCTTAATGACAAGAGGTAGTATTTTGAAGTATTGTAAAATACCAATCAGTGAAGATACTAGAACAATAGGCATTCCCACATTGAAAAAGAAGATGAAACCATTTTTAGACATATCAGTAAGATCACCAAAAATAAATGCTGACCCTTCATGAGCATAATTAAGTAAATTCTCAAAACCATCAGCAATAAAACCGACTACTTTTATACCTATCTGAGACTCGAGCATAAAAAAACCAAGAGCTATTTGTACGACCAAAATAACCACAAGATTTTTATATCTAATTTTTTTCCTATCGCTACTCCATATATATGCCAATATAAAAACAACGATAATACCCAATATAAAAAACAATATCCTAGTAGCCACTACCAATTCCTCCATTTAAAAGATTATCGAGCAAACCACTAACTCCGAATCTAAAAGTATCTACTACTACATAATTCTTAGACATAATCTCTTCCGCTAGTTTAATATATCCTATAGCCTGAGCTTCATCTCTAATACCACCAGAAGCTTTAAAACCAACTTGATACCCAGAGTTTTTTATCGTCTCTAAAATCACTTTAGCCGCTTCTAGGCTTACTCCATTAGGCGTTTTACCTGTAGATGTTTTGACAAAATCAGCTCCATTTACTATCGCATTATGGCTTACTTTACTGATTAAACTATCTTCAATCAACTCGCCCGATTCAATTATGACTTTCAAGACACGATCTTGGCATACATTTTTGACTTTCTCGATCATATCACATGATTTTTGTGAATGGCCTTCTTGGATATACTCATTATAGTCAATTACTAAATCGATCTCATCTGCTCCTAATGATATCGCTTCTTTAGCTTCTGAGACAACTTCTTCAACTGAGCTATTCCCCTTAGGGAAATTAATTACAGTTGCAACTTTGAAATCACTACCTAAAGTTTTTTTAACTACAGGGACAAATTGTTTATAAACACATATTGCAGCAACTTCACCTAGAGAATTTTTAGCTTTTGCGCATAGCTTAACGATATCAGCGTCAGTGTCACTCTCACCTAACTGAGTCAAGTCCATTAATGATACTATCTTCTGTTTAGCTATCATTATTAGCTCCAAATATTGACTTACCATAGTCTAGAGGCTCTATACCCATATAATCGGCAATTGTTTGACCAATATCCGCAAACGTATCTCTTGCTCCAATGAACTCTGCTTCGATATTTTTGCCCCATAATAAAAACGGCACACATTCTCTTGTATGATCTGACCCTGGTGCAGTTGGATCACAACCATGGTCTGCTGCCAGTATAACAATAGTATCTTCATCTAACTTAGCATCTAAGTCAGGGATCCTTGAATCTAAATACTCTAATGCTTTACCATATCCTTTAGGATCTCTACGATGACCATAGCTTGAATCTAAGTCAACAAAGTTTGTAAACACCAATGTATTTTCTTTTGCTGATTCATACTCTCTAATCGTATTATCGAATAACTCTTCTAACCCAGTTGCTTTTACTTTCTTAGATATACCTTGATTAGCATAAATATCAGCGATTTTACCTATTGAAACAACTTTACCACCTTGATTAGTTAACTTATCAAGTAATGTTGGTGCTGGTGGCAATATTGAAAAGTCCTTACGATTACCAGTACGAGTATATTCATCGGCAGACTCCCCAATAAATGGACGAGCAATAACTCTACCGACTTTCATTCCCATTTCATCAAGAATTTCTCTAGCTATTTTGCAGATATTCAATAATTTATCTAAACCATAATAATCTTCATGAGCAGCTACCTGAAAAACACTATCTGCAGATGTATAAACAATAGGCTTCTTAGTAACACAACTCTCACAACCATGCTCTTTTAGAACTTCTGTTCCTGATGCGTGCCCAGCATCGATAAAACCATCTGTAAGTCCAGCTCTTTCAACCCATTTATCAATAAACTCTTTGTCAAAATAACCATGATCACCTTTATTTGTGAAATAATACCAATCAAACATAACAGGCACACCAGCTAGCTCCCAGTGACCGCTTGGCGTATCCTTACCTTTGCTAACCTCAGCACAATAGCCATACTTTGCATTTTCAATAACATCTACATGACCAACTTGTTGACTAAATTCTTTACATCTATTGTATTCAGCAGCTTTCAACAACCCTTTTCTTGCTAAATTTGGTAATTTAATACTCATACCATTATTAGTAAAGTAATCAACAATATGACCCAAGGTATCTGATCCCTCATCGCCAAAATCAGCAGCATCAGGTGCTTGCCCTATACCAAATGAATCAAATAATAAAATAACCGCTTTTTTATTTTTTAACATATCACTAAACACCTTTTTTGTTATTCTCTAGGAATGCAATTCTAATCCCGTGCAGAATTAAATCTGGGGATATTTCATCAAAGATTCCCTCATCTTTAAACAACCCAGCAAATCCACCTGTTGCTATAGTGTAAACAGGCGCCCCAAATTCTTTTAAACTTCTAGTTTTAAGCTCTCTTAAAGCTCCTAAATGACCATAATACAAGCCTGAGCGAATATTAGTTTTCGTATCATAACCTATAGCAACTTCTGGTTTAACAATAGTTATTGACGATAACTGTGAAGCTCCTTGACACAAAGCATTCAAAGAAAGCTTAACTCCCGGCATAATTGAGCCACTCAGATATTTCTTATCTTTAGTCACCAAATCAAATGTTGTTGCCGTACCTAAGTCAATAATTAATAAATCCTTATTCGGATAATCTGCTATAGCGCCGATACAACTAGCTATCCTATCAGCCCCGACTTGATGAGCCTCAACAGCTGTCATATCAAGATCAGTTGTTTCCATACTAATAAAAAATGGCTTCATACCAAAATATTTTATAACAGCATAACCTAAAGAATAATTCAAATGAGGAACTACTGAAGATATCGCACACCCTTTGATCTTACTTAAATCAACTGAGCTCTCTCTTAATGCTTGTCTAAGAAACACACCAATCTGATCCGACGTCGAATCTACTGATGAAGTTGCATATCTAATCTGAGAAATTATATTCTCACCCTCAAAAACACCAATGTATATGTGAGAATTTCCCACATCCATTACTAGCAACATAAAACACCCTATAGTTAATATACCTAATGTGCTTGATCCCAACTCTCACCAGAGTCGACATTTACCTCTAGAGGAACATCTAGTTTTACAGATGTCTCCATTATACTTTTTATTTTTGTAGTTATTTCATTAAGTTTGGCTTTTCTAACTTCAAACACCAGCTCATCATGAACTTGCATAACCATTTTTATATCATCATTATACTCTCGCAAAATCATTATGTTAACATCTATCATAGCTTTTTTGATGATATCTGCAGCCGTACCTTGCATTGGAGCATTAATTGCCGCTCTTTCAGCAGCATTTCTTTGGATTACATTTTTAGAGCTAATATCCGGCAGGTATAATCTTCTTCCTAAGATAGTTTCAACATAACCATTTTGCTTTGTAAATTCTTTGGCTGTTGTCATGTAGTCTTTTACACTTGGATAACGATTAAAATAAACATCGATATACTCCTGAGCTTCTCCTCGTAGTATTTCTAATTGTTTAGCCAATCCAAAAGCACTCATTCCATAAATGAGTCCAAAGTTTATTGCTTTAGCTCTTCTTCTTTGTTCACTAGTAACCATATCAAGACTTATACCTAAAACCTCAGCCGCAGTAGCACTATGAATATCTAAACCTTGATTAAAAGCTTTCAAAAGATTTTTATCCTTTGACAAATGCGCCATAATTCTTAATTCAATTTGGGAATAGTCTGCAGCAACTACACAAAATTCTTGCTCTGCGATAAAAGCTTGTCTTATCTTACGCCCTTCGGGACTTTTAATAGGAATATTTTGTAAATTTGGATCTGATGAAGACAATCTACCAGTTACAGTTCCTGTTTGGTTGTACGAAGTATGAACTCGGCCATTCAGATCAAGCATTTTCGGCAATTTATCTGTATAAGTATTTTTTAGCTTTGATAAGTGGCGGTACTTCATTATTAAGGCTGCTATTTCATAGTATTCAGCTAATTGAACTAGAACTTCTTCAGATGTTGAAGCCTGACCTTTGGCTGTCTTTTTGACAGAAGGAAGACCCATTTTATCAAACAAAATTTCTCTTAACTGCACTGGAGAAGATAAATTGAATTCTTGACCAGCAAGATCATAACACTTAATCTCAAGCTCTTTGATAGAGTCTTCAAGATTAGCACTCTGCTCTATAAGTTTAGCGGCATCTATCTTAACACCAATTTTTTCCATATTATTAAGAATAATAGTCAATGGCATTTCAACCTTAGAATATAGACTATATAAGACTTCATCATCTTTTAGCATTTTCAAGAAATGATTATAAAGTCTAAATGTAATATCAGCATCTTCAGCAGCATATTTAGCCACTTTTTCTATATCTATTTGATCTAATGTCAACTGATTACGACCAGTTCCAGCTAATGTCGTATATGCGATTGGTTCAACACCTAAGTGCTCTTTTGATAAGCTATCCATATCCTGTTTACCACTACTTTTTAGCACATATGCCATAATCATAGTATCATTAACTTGATTAACTATCTTAATTCCATATTTTGACAAAACTTTTTCATCAAATTTAAAATTGTGTGCAACTTTAAACTTTTGAGAATCTACGAAAATAGGTTTTAAACTATCTAAAACAATATCTAGTTCTAATTGCTGTGGAACTCCAAGGTATCTATGCTGCAAAGGAATATAATAAGCTCGACCCTCTTTTGCACAAAATGATAAACCAACAAGATTAGCTTCATAAGTATTCAATGAATCTGTCTCTGTATCAAAAGCAAAACTACTGCTATTTTTTAACTCTTTGACCAAATCATCAAGTTGTTCTTTTGTCGCAACTATCTTATAGTCAATCTCTATATTATCAGCTTGCGGTTTTGTTAATTTTACTGAAGATTGAATACTTAAATCTTTAAGTAAAGATTTAAATTCATAACGTGTAAATACCTCATACAAATATTCTTTATTTGCATTTTTACACTTTAAGTCTTCTATAGATAGGTTAAGCTCCACATCGCACTTGATAGTCGCTAATTTATAAGATAATTTAAGTAACTCGATATTACTGCGTAAGTTTTCACCTACCTTTCCTGCTATTTTATCCTGATTAGCAATTATACCTTCAATGTCTTGATACTCTTGTAACCACTTAATTGCAGTCTTAGGTCCAACCTTAGGTATACCAGGGATATTATCCGAAGAATCTCCCATCAAGGCTAAATAATCTATAATTTGATCTGGTCTAATTTGATATTTTTCCAATACCCCTGCGATATCAGTAGTTACGTTTTTCATAGAATCATAAAGAACCACATTATCCGTAACTAACTGTGCCATATCTTTATCGCCAGTAGATATAATGACATCATAACCTTGTTGCTCAAGATCTCTTGCCAATGTCCCTATTGCATCATCTGCTTCAACACCGTCTTTTATTATCAATGGAAAGCCCATATTCTCGATAATTTGATGTAATGGCTGTATTTGCACCCTTAGCTCATCATCCATTGCTTTACGATTTGCTTTGTATTCAGGATACATCTCATGACGAAAATTCTTACCTTTAGGATCAAAGACTACTGCAACATACTCGGTATCATACATAGCGGGCAATTTCTTAAGCATGTTAATCACACCTATAATAGCCCCTGTTGGCTCGCCTTGACTATTAGTAAGGTTTGGTAAGGCATGATATGCCCTAAATAGATATGATGACCCATCAACTAAAACAATTTTTTTCATAGATTTCGTAGCTACTTTTTTATCAGGTTAATAGTAATATATATGCTTTGGCATATCAAACTGATTCACTCTCTAGATTCCTATTCTAGTGGCAAATTTTCAATTTAATCAATGGTCAACAAAGCTCTAAGGCTATATCAAGATACCACCAATTACTTTTGGCAAAATTTTTACATTTAATTGCATCCTTATAAGTCATAATAACTATCTGTTCAGGATCAAAATGTTCAAAATCCTTAGCCGTATATTTATGATGATCTCTGAAAATATGCTCATGATAGATATTCACTCGAAGCTCATCCAACGAGCTAAAAAATTTATCAGGGTTACCAATACCTGCAACAGCATCTATTGATTTACCATAGAAACTATCTATGGGTATGTTTTGTCTTGTTACAAGATTTACAAATTTTGTCGCCTTGATTTTAGCTTTGACAATATTAGAGTTATACTCTAGCAACTCACCATAGTTTTGGTCATCAAGATTACCTACAGCGATTATTTGATCCACTGATTTTAGTCTTTCCACCGGTTCTCTGAGAGGTCCAGCTGGTAGACATAATCCATTACCAAACATCCTACTAGCATCGACTACTACCACTTCTTTAGATCTAGCTAGTTTATAATGCTGCAAACCATCATCGGATATAATAACATCGGCATCAGGATAATTCTTTTCAATATATTTAACAGAATCAACCCTGTGTGGAGATATTACTATTGGCACCTTACCGCCTAATGCATCAAATAACATTGCAGGCTCATCGCCACATACACTTGCAGGCGTCTTTGAGTCGACTTCAAAAGGATATTTTTCTGCCTTAGCACCATAGCCACGACTGATTATAACTGGCTTCTTACCTTGCTCTAGGTATTGATTAGCAAACATCCTCACTACAGGAGTTTTACCTGTTCCACCAACGGAAATATTACCCACTATAATTACAGGAATTTTTGACTTATATTGATTATTCTGCAGCTTGATTTTACGATTATGAGCAATTTTTGAGAAAATAAAAGTGATAGGACTTAAAATATAACTGAGCACCCCTAGCTGAGGTTTATACCAAATATTATCTATCATTAGTGTTACTGAAGTCCTGATTGATATAGCCTAGTATAAAGTCCACCTTTCGCTAGAAGCTCTTCATGCTTACCACTTTCAACTATTTTGCCATCATCCATTACTACAATTTTATCAGCATTCTCTACAGTGCTTAATCTATGCGCAATAACTATAGTGGTACAAGATTTAGTCAAGCTTTCTAATGCTTGTTGAACCACTCTTTCGGACTCATTATCAAGCGCACTTGTTGCCTCATCAAATATTAGCACTGGAGCATTTTTCAATAGAGCTCTAGCAATTGATAATCTCTGACGTTGACCGCCTGACAATTTAGAACCATTATTACCAATATTAGTATAAATACCATCAGAAAGCTCTTGAACAAACTCATAAGCATTAGCTCTTTTAAGAGCATCTACGACTTCTTCTTCAGAAACATCCCTTGAAAGTCCAAATGCTATATTATTAAATACAGTATCATCAAATAAGTGAACATTTTGTGAAACCATAGACAGATTCGATCTTAAGTTTTCTAAAGTCAAATCTCTTATATCAATATTATCCAATAATATTTGACCTTGCTGTTGAGTATAAAATCTCGAAATAATACTCGTAAGCGTTGTTTTACCACTCCCTGATTTACCAACAAAAGCAACTGTTTCTCCAGCTTCAATCTCTGTACTTACACCATTAAGAACCTTATGATCTGCAAATGCAAAACTAACATCTTTTATCGTTACTTTGCCACTAACTTTCTCAATCTCTTTCTTGCCTGTCTCTTTTTCAGATTGATAATCTAAAATATAGAATATATCCTCTGTAGCAGCTACCGCTTTTTGTATAACCACGTTAACCTTAGTAAGATTCTTAATTGGTTTTAGAATGGCAGCAGCAGCAGCGAAGAATGATGCAAAAGAGCCGGCGGTTAACCAAGATGAGCTACCACCCTCATTAGTCCCAAAAATTGCTATTGTAAATAATGAAAAAGCAAGAACTAGTGAAGCAATAATCTGTATAACCGGAGACGTTAGAGCATCTAATGCAATTGTTCTAATTTGCTGAGAGTAAGTATAGTCAAGATTTTTAAAAAACTTATTCTGCTGTTTTTGTTGCGCACCAAAGATTCTAATCTCTTTATAATTCCTTATGGTTTCTTCAGCAATATGAGTCACATTCCCCATTGATGATTGAGTATTTCTACTTAAAGATCTAAATTTCTTGTTTATTATGGAGATAAATAATCCCAAAAATGGTCCTATAATTATTAGAAATAATGACAGCTGCCAACTTGATACCACCATCACTATTATTAAACCTATAACAAAAGTACCATCTTGTACAACTGTAATAATAGCAGTTGAAGTAGCTTCTGTAACTTGATCAACATTATATAGAAGCCTTGAGATAATCTGACCTGAAGAATGCTTATCAAAGAAGCTAGCAGGTAGATTCATAAATCTCTTATAGATATCTTTTCTAAACTTATAAACAACCTTTTGCCCCAAAGACCCTATAAAGTATTGAGATAAAAATGACCCGACAGATCTCAAAGCTAGTAAACCAACCATACCAACACCCATAAGCATAAGTATACTAGCACTTTGCTTAGTAATATCGCCACCAGGGCCAAAACCATAATTCAATATCGGATTGATCAGATATATCATCGAAGCATCTGCAGCTGAAAAAAATATACTACCTATTGCTGCGACAACTAGAAAATACCATAAGTGCTTAACCTGAAGCAGTAATCTTTTATAAAGAGTCCCCCCCTTTTCTTTATTCACCATTTCTCCACTTAGATTGCCGGAACTTTGGGATTTAAGATCAATTTTGTCAATTAAATTTGCCATAAAATATAAAAAGCCGTTAAAAAACCAACACGAATAACAGATAATTATACACTTTTTTCTGTTAACATAAAGCAATCAAAAAAGATGTTTATCAAGCGATGGAATTTTATCTAGTAGGCGGAGCTGTTAGAGACATACTACTTGGCATAACGCCAAAAGACAGAGATTGGGTAGTAGTCGGTGCCACAGAAAGCCAAATGACCAAAGCTGGCTTCACAAAAATACCATCTAGTTTTCCAGTCTTTCTACACCCAGAAACCAAAGAAGAATATGCATTAGCTAGATCAGAAAAAAAAATAGCTAAAGGTTATCATGGTTTTGAAGTTGATTTTTCAAGCGATATCACCTTAGAAGAGGATTTAAAACGTAGAGACTTGACCATCAACTCTATGGCAATAGATAAAAACAATAACATAATCGACCCTTTTAATGGTCAAGATGACATTAAAAACAGAATACTTCGACACACATCAGAAGCCTTTATTCAAGATCCTTTACGTGTAGTTAGATTAGCTCGCTTCAAAGTCCAGCTTAGTGCTTTTGATTTTTCAATTGCTGATGAAACAATAAACATAATCAAATACATTATTAAATCAGGAGAACTAAACTACCTAACCATGGAGCGCTTGCATATAGAGTTTATCAAAGCACTTAGAAATCCAAAATTTTTTTTTGAGACATTAGATGAGCTTGAATCATTACAAATAATATTCCCAAATATCAAAAAATCTTTAAATACAATTCCAGATAAGAATTTCTTTAGAAATAAAACATACATAAATTCATCAAATGAAGAAAAAATATGCCTATGTTTGTTAAACCTAGAAGATGATACAATAAACAGCTTAAAACTAGAGTTATTACTAACAAATAAGCAAATCAAACTTCTAATTGCCGCAATAACTACAAGAAAAATTCTTGAATCCAGAAGCATTAATGCAGAAAATACTCTTAAAATAATAAAAAGAGCAAATCTCTTAAGAGATAAAAAGCTACAACAAAACGCTTTAAACATTTTTGAAAAATATTCAGAAATAGATAATTCAAGATTCTCTCACGCAACCATCAAACAATTTAAAAGTGCTCTAAATATTATAAATACAATAAATATCAAGACATTAATAACAACAGTACCAAAAGAAAATCTAGCAAACACCATTGAGACCCTTTATATGGATATTATAAAAAAGCGCTAGATTGTATTCTCAATGTTTATAGAGATACCAAAATGTACTTCATTAGGTGTCAAGTAATTTAAACATTTCTTAGGTCTATTATTCAAGTCTATCTGTAACTTTCTAATGTATTGATGAGATATATTGTTAA
>NZ_WBSX01000002.1 GCF_009823375.1 Francisella noatunensis subsp. noatunensis
AACTAGCAAGACTGGCATCAAAGTATTCTTTGCTGATCCATACAGTCCTTGGCAAAGAGGTACTAATGAAAACATGAATAGGTATATCAGACAATTTATACCTAAAGGTACTAACTTTAACAATATATCTCATCAATACATTAGAAAGTTACAGATAGACTTGAATAATAGACCTAAGAAATGTTTAAATTACTTGACACCTAATGAAGTACATTTTGGTATCTCTATAAACATTGAGAATACAATCTAGCAAACCAAAGTATAGCTAACTTTGGTGAATTTTATTATGTCATTAACTGTGCAGGTGTTATGTATTATCAATGTATAGAGAATAGAAATTACCAAGAATGGATGACTACAATAAATACTAATGTCATAGGATTTACTAATCTTTTATACTCCGTACTACCATCATTAATCAAAAATAAAGGCATGCTGATCAACATAACATCTGATGCTGCTAGGCAAGCCTTTCCAGGTCTAGCGATTTACTCGGGTTCAAAAGCTTTTATGGAATATACACTTAGAGCCATTCGTTTGGAGTTAATTGATAAAGATGTCAGAATTATCAATATTCAGCCAGGTAATGTTGCTACTCCATTGCAAAATATGTCTACGGATAGTGAGGCTGTCAAAAAATACGCTAGCGATGATTCAGATAATTTCATACAGCCACAACAAATAGCTGAAACAATAATTTTTGCAATGAATCAACCTAAAAATGTTGCCATAAACGAAATACTAATAGAGCCTCAAAAAGAGCCTATCAGCGGATAACCTGAAGCTATATAGACATCTATACTTGTAATATTTCGTTCAATTAGCTAATGTATAGATAAGTTATTCTTACTCTCAGGATTTTTTTAGTTTGAATTTTAAAAAACGAGCTTTTCTATTTGGCTCGCTATCAGGAATATTTTGGGGTCTTGACTATACATTAGCAGGACAAGTTCATACACTTCTCACAATGACTTTTTTAGTTTCAATGTGGCTTACATCAATACATGATTTGGGAGTTGCAGCAACTGTTAGTGTCATATCAAAATCATCTGTAAAAAAAGTTAAAGACCTAAAGCTTTGGCAAATTATAAGTATATGCTGCATTCCACTTCTAGGTGGACTTGCGATGACTATGTATATGCTTTCGACAAGAGATATCTCTACTGGGACAGCAATCATAATATCATCATGCTATCCTGCTGTAGGAATGATAGGCGCGCGGATATTTCTTAAGGAAAGCTTAACCCCTCTGAAGGTATTAGGATTTATAATTGTTTTAATTGGTATTACCCTAACAGCATATAATGAATTATTTGATCAGACAAATAGTATTATAGGTCTTTGCTTTGCAATTTTAGCAGCTATTTTTTGGGGACTAGAAGGAGTTATCTACAAAATGGTGTTGAATGCTGATGTCTCGGCAAATACATTACTTTTTCTACGCAAGATATCTACAATTATCATATTTTTACCATTCACTTGGATCATAATCGATACAGTTAGTATTTATGTGCTATTACTTATAGCCGCTATTGGTGTTATTGGCTATATTGCAGATCTAGCATATATGCAAGCATTTAAGTACTCAAATGTAACTTTAGCAATGTCACTAAATATTACTTATATTATTTGAGGGCCATTATTTGCATTTATATTATTCGATCAAAGCATAAGTATTTTACTTCTTATAGCTTGCGCTATTTTAATATTTATAGGTAATTATTTAATATTTAAATCTAAATCAGTTTACTAAAAGACAGAATTTTCTCCATATAGATAATTAGGTAACTGAAAGGTATTGAGAGCATACCCTCCGACTAGATCAGATGACTGATCTCCTATTGAGATAAGTATTTTATATCCTAGAGATTCAATATAAGCCCTTCTCTCTGCCTTAAAATTTTTGAAACCTTTGGAATCATATTCTGTCAAGTTATCTGGAAAAACAAATACATCTTCAAAACCCACATAACCAGCATTATGCAATGCTTGCTTTGTTGCTTCTAAGTGTTTAGCAAATCGCGCGCTTATGAAAAATATTTTAAGACCTTTAGTAAGACAATAAAGATAGAAGTCTAAGGTAGCCTTGATTGGGTATGCGCTAGTTTTTGCAAGTAGTTCATCCCAAATTTGATGATTCTCCTGTTGAGGAAAGCCTACTTCTTTAAAAGGATAATAATGACTCAATGAAGTTTCATCGATATCAAGAACTATGGCATGATTTTTTAATGAGGATTGAGCATCTATTACTTGCTTAGCTTTTTCAAGAATACTTCTTATCTCATCTTCATGAGCTTGACCCTCATAATAAGAAATAACTTGTTCTTGTGTCATATATACGTTTATTTTAGACCTAACTCTTTCAATCTTTCTTCTAGAAATATTCCCGCTTGAGGATATTTTTCAGATAGATATACTTCTGGCTTAGGGTGTATAAAGCATGGTGTTGAAACTCGATCAAGATTCTTTATTTCACCCTCTGGCTTTACAACTCTATGCTTAGTTGCAATATACTCACCATTAGTCATTTCTTGAAGCATGTCACCAATATTTATAACTAGAGACTCACTATCACATGGCACATAATACCATTTATTAGTTACTGGTGACAAAACTTGTAAACCTGGTGAAGAAGCGATTGGCAACAATGTAATTAAATTGATATCTTCATGAGCTGCGGCTCTTACTGCCCCTGGTTCTTCATCACCTTTCATAGCAGGATAATGTAATATTCTTAACAACGTACTCTCATAAGAAACAGTATCTCTTAATCGTTGTGGTAGCTTACTAGCAACAGCTGGATCCATATGCTCATCTATCCATTCAAGAAGTGTCTCGCCAAGCTTCATCATTTTTTCAAACATTTCTCTAGCTGCACTACTCACCTCCTTAGGATAACGACCATTAGGAAAGTATAAATGATAGAAGTGCTTAAGGTCTTTTACTGTTTCACCCTTTGCAACCTCAGAAACATCCTTTGGAAAATATCCATCTTGATTTTCAACATCAAATAAGTATTTATCAGCATCACCTGACTTTAAAAAATCTTGCCACTCATTATAAACAGTTTGGATAAGATTCCAGTCAATAGGATGAGTCTTTAAAACCGCAAAACCCGTTTCTTTCAAAGACTTTGTAAACTCTTCAGCTGCATTATCTGCATAATAATCAACACTACGAATATTCATTTTAACTCCATTTTTTAGAGGGAAACAATTCAAGAACTGCCTTTAATTATATCAATAATACTTTTATGTTTCATTAACTTGATGATATCTTAAATAGGAAAACTTACTCACATTAACTTCTAAAATTTCTTCTTTTTGATTTTTTCACGCAAGTATATCTCTAACTTATCAAGTAATCTTGCAAGTTTTTTACTTATTGCAATAAATGGCAACAAGGCTAACCCTATAAAAAAACAATCCTGGCCCTGGAGTAAATATCATAATTAGACCAAGTATCAAAGCCACAATTGAAATTATTAAAAACACTAATAAAACAAGAGGATTTGATAATTTTTTACGAGAATATCTGTGCAATAAATAAAACCTTTTTCCTGGCTTAGCTTTTACTATAGTTTTAAGTTTTAATATCACTTTTAATATACCTTCTAAGTTAAGCAAATAACGCTAGCTCTAATAATTTTAACCTCTTGGATGATGTTTTTGGTATATTTCTTGTAAGCGATTTTGCGATATATGTGTATAAATAGTTGTTGTTGATACATTACTATGTCCTAACAACAACTGAACCGATCTAAGATCGGCACCATGATTGAGCAAATGTGTTGCAAAAGCATGTCTTAAAGTATGTGGGGATATATCTGTGTTTATGCCTGCAATAAGTGCATAGCTCTTAATACGATGCCAAAAAGATTGACGAGTTATTCTCTTTGAATGTTTGCTAATGAAGACGGCTTTCTCTTTAAAATTTTTAGCTAAAGATTCGCGCGACTCTTCAAAATACTTATGTAAATATTCAAGCGCATATTCCCCAATGGGTACAATTCTCTCTTTTGAGCCCTTGCCCATTACTTGTATTATCCCGATATTCAAATCAATATCATGAGTATTTAGACCAACTAACTCACTAACTCTCAAACCCGTAGCATACATAAGCTCTAGCATCGTCTTATCACGAATACCAATATCATCTGTTAAATCAGGAGCTTGAAGTAGTCTTTCGACATCAGTTTCTGTCATATCCTTAGGTAGCTTTTTAGCTAACTTTGGCAAAGTTAATTTTGTAGTAGGGTTAGTAGTAACTTGACCTGTCGATATAAGCCAATTATAGAACTTACGTAATGTAGATATCATACGCGCATTAGATCGGCTACTATAACCATTCTTAGAACGATAAGATATAAAAGCATATAACTGCTCAAAATCGAGATTAATTAATTCTGCTTGTGAGAAATAACTTTGTAAAAACTTTAGATCTGTACGATAAGATGAAATAGTATTTTGGCTTAAACCATGCTCAAGCCAAAGATTATCAAGAAAAACATCAACAGCTGTAGACACTTTTTGATTTTCCTAGAATTATACTTTTTCTTTAATTCTAGCAGCCTTACCAGTAAGACCTCTCATATAGTATAGCTTAGCTCTACGTACATCTGCTCTCTTCTCAACAGTGATACTGTCAATTAAAGGTGAATGCGTTTGGAAAGTTCTCTCTACACCCATACCTGAAGACATTTTTCTTACTGTGAAAGCAGAGTGAAGACCTCTGTTTCTTTTTCTAAGAACGAAACCTTTGAAAGCCTGAATTCTTTGCTTATCGCCTTCTTTAATCCATAGGTTAACAGTGATCGAATCACCTGGATTAAATTCTGGAAGATCTGTTCTGATTTGTGACTTTTCTACTAATTCAACAAATTTATTTTTCATTTTTCTCTCCTTTTGTGCTTACCATATCTATTTTATAATCATTTATAATTTGCTTATCTTCTTCAGATAGGCATAGGCACTCAATTAAATCTTTACGACGTTCATAAGTTCTTATCAACTTCTGTTTACGCCTCCATTTTGCTATTTCCTTATGATTACCAGATAACAAAACACTTGGAACCGCATTACCATCAGGCAAAACAGCTGGCTTTGTATAATGCGGGTAGTCCAAAAGACCATCATAAAAAGAATCCTCAATCATGGAATCCTTGTTACCTAACACCTCTGGCAATAGCCTTATCAGACTATCCATAACTAACATAGCAGGGAGCTCACCACCACTTAATACAAAATCACCGACTGAAATCTCTTCATCAACATAATCTTGGATCAAGCGCTCATCAACCCCTTCATATCTACCACAAAGCAGTATCAATGAATCATTTTCTAAAAGCTCAAGAGCCTTATTATGATTAAACACACTACCCTGAGGTGACAAGTATACTACTTTTGTATTATAACCTAAAGTACTTTTTGCATCTTTGATTGCCTGTGATAATGGTTCATATTTCATAACCATACCGGCTCCACCACCAAAGCTGGTATCATCTACCGTTGCATGCTTATCAGTTGTATAATCTCGAGGATTAAAGCATTTTATAGATACCTTAGAGTCTTTTATCGCCCTAGCAGTAATCCCAAAATCATTTATCGCCTTAAACATTTCAGGAAATATAGATATTATGCCAAATTTCATTTTTCTAAATCTAGAATTAAAACAGCTCTAATTTTAGTACTTAAGACAAACAAACACAAATATTGAATCACAAAGCAATTGACTAATAATCGTATTCCCAATCAACAACTATTTTTTTTAAATCAAGATCTTCACTAACAATATATTGCTTAACATAAGGAATAAGATATTCATCAGAGTCTTTCTTACAAATTAAAACTTCATTAGCACCAGTTTCAATAATCACAATTACTTTACCAAATGAATCATTAGCTGTATTTACAATCGTACATCCAATTAAATCTGTAAAATAAGCTTCGTCGTTATCAACCTTTGGCAATGCTTCTTTTAGCACTCCAATTAGAGAGTTAACATACTTCTTTGCAGTTTCTACATCATTAACACTAGCAAGCTTAATATACAGCTTATCAGCTCGTCTTAAGACACTCTCATCTTTAAGTGGTTGCCAAGCACTATTAGCCGGTAACTGGATATACCAGTCGCCATAACTCAAAAGTGTTTCTATTGAACTTGCTAAAGGATACAAGTTAAGCTCGCCATCAAGCTTATATGTAGCACCAATTTTAGCTATTTCCACAAAATCTTGTGACATAAAAGAAAAATAATTTGATTCTATAAATACGAATTAAGCAACTTTTTTAGCTTCTTTGATTAAGCTAGCTACTCTATCAGATGGTTGAGCACCTTTAGCAAGCCAAGCTTCAGCTTTAGCTACATCAAGCTTTAATCTTTCTTCACCACCTTTAGCTAAAGGATTAAAGAAACCTAGTTTCTCGATAAATCTACCATCTCTTGGACTTCTTTTATCAGCAACTACGATTCTATAGAAAGGACGCTTTTTAGCACCACCACGTGCCATACGAATTACTACCATTTATTTATTCTCCGGTTTTATATTTTAATTTTTTAATTATTAAAATTTATTAGCTAAGCTTAGCAGCCATAAACCTAGCAAAAATTATGCAAAAATTTAATAGCAATACTTTAAAGTCTCTTAACTAAAATGTCAATAGTTGACTTCACATAAACATAATATATAATACCCGAAGTCGCTGAATTTAACAAACAACTTGCTTGCGACATTAAATAATAAGCTAAAGCGTTTCTACTAAATTTTTATTCAAAATTTTCTAGAGACTTTTTAGCAAAACTAAAAGGGAGAACGAAATGTCAAAAAATTATTTATTCACATCCGAATCAGTTTCAGAAGGACATCCAGACAAACTAGCTGATCAAATTTCAGATGCCATCTTAGATGAAATCCTAAAACAAGATAAAAACGCTCGTATTGCGTGTGAAACTTTAGTAAAAACTGGTATGGCATTAGTCACTGGAGAAATCACAACTTCTGCTTGGATTGATATTGAAGAGCTAGTTAGAAAAGTAATCGTTGAAACTGGATATGATAATGCAAACAAAGGTATTGATGGTAGGACTTGTTCTGTAATCAATGCTATTGGTAAACAATCTAGTGACATTGCCCAAGGCGTTGATCGTGGCTCACTAGAAGATCTTGGTGCAGGTGATCAAGGATTAATGTTTGGTTTTGCCACCAATGAAACACCGACTTTGATGCCTTCTGCAATTTATTACTCCCATTTACTAATGAGAAAACAAGCAGAGCATAGAAAATCAGGCAAACTTGCATGGTTAAGACCAGATGCAAAAGCTCAAGTAACTTTAGCATATGAAAATGATAAACCTAAGTTTATTGATACAATTGTCTTATCTACTCAACACAATGAATCAATATCTCAAAAAGATTTACACGATGCTGTTATCGAAGAGATTGTGAAAGAGGTAATCCCTGCTGAACTAATCACAAAAAATACAAAATATCACATTAATCCAACAGGTGTATTCTTAATAGGCGGTCCTCAAGGAGATTGTGGCCTTACAGGTAGAAAAATTATTGTTGATACTTATGGTGGGGCTGCTCATCATGGTGGAGGCGCATTCTCTGGAAAAGATCCATCAAAAGTTGATCGTTCTGGTGCATATATGGGTAGATATATCGCTAAGAATGTTGTTGATGCTGGGCTAGCCGATAAATGTGAAGTTCAAGTTGCTTATGCAATTGGCGTAGCAAAGCCTGTTTCTTTAATGGTCAACACTTTTGGTACAGGTAAAATTTCTGATAGCAAAATTGAGCAACTAGTTGCAGAAACTTTTGATCTTAGAGTTGGTAAGATCATCGAAAATCTTGACCTACTTAGACCTATTTATCGTAAAACATCTAACTATGGTCATTTTGGTCGCGAGTTACCAGAGTTTACTTGGGAAAAAATAGATAAGGCTGATAATCTTAAATCTGCCGCTAAGATCTAATTTCTTCTTTACATTCTTTATACTTCAATAAAATCAACCACCTATATTATTAAAATCTATTACAATAATATGACTATACTTTGTGAATGTGAAAGTGACTGTCTTTTTATTAAGAGTTTATAGCTAACCATATATATCATTTATACAATATTGAGAATAATCATGTAAACTCATATGCCACTAAACTCCGACATTTCTAGTATCTATTTTTTAATCTAATGAAAAATACAAGATAGTAAGAAAAAAGTTATATTAAGATATATAATTGGCTTATTAGAGACTATCAACATAAAACTTTTAGAGGTCTCGTAAGGTTTCAGAATCAGGAGATTATAACCATTGAAATTTAAATTGGTAGTGTTCATTAAATTGTGTCTATAGCTAGTCGAGTTAAAAGCTTAGATATATAATTTAGTTAGTCAAATACTACTTTTAAAAAGTATATAGATAATAACGAGTTTAGTAACTAATTCACCAACTCTTAGTACATAACTTTTTAAACTTACTTTTGGAAAAGACTATAGAAAAAATCTTTGAAAAGAGAATGCTTGAGAAATGTTTATTAGACTATGCCATAGTACTAGCTTTGTTATATTTTTTCTTCGCTTGAATAAATTCGATTTTTAAATCTTTATATTTAGATTTTATCTCTTTTATATCAGCTTTAGATAGTACATTTTCTTTCTTCGCTTTTAGGTATTCTTGCTTAGCACTATACATACTTTTCACATTAGCAACCAACTTGGCATATAACTCTTCAATACCCAAGTCAAACGTCTTATTTTTCTTAGTTAGAGCTTCATCCAATTTAACCTTCGCTTTTGCAATTTCAATCAAATGCTTAGGCGTAGTTTTAAGATCATAACACCAGCCTATTTTTGCTAACCAAGCAATAAACCATTTTGATGGATCAAGATCAAACCATCTAATACCATTTCTATAATCACCAGCAAAAGCATGATGATAGTTATGATAACCTTCTCCACCAGTCACTATAGCTGTTATCCAACTATCTCTCGCTGTATTTTTTGTAGAGTATGGTCTTTTTCCAATAGTATGCGCTAAAGAGTTAATACAAAAAGTTGCATGATGAACTAAAACAACTCTAAGTAAGCCACCTAAAATTAGAAAACCTAAAGCACTCTGCCAAGCTGCTGTTAACGTACCGCCTGTTAAGAATCCAAATATGAATCCTATTAATGTAGGCAATCCAAAACATGCTAAAATAGCTAACACAGTATAATGATTATGTTGGAACACCACAGCCTTATCTTTTAGAAGATCATTAACTCCTCTAATTTCTTGGACATCAGGACTACTATGTCTTAATAACCAACCAAAGTGTGAGAACCAAAAACCTCTAGTCGCTGCATAAGGGTCTTTTACAGGATCATCAACATCTTTATGGTGCTTTCTATGATCTGAAGCCCACTGAATTATACTATTCTGTAAAGCCGATGTCCCAAAAACCATAAGAGCATAACTTACTATCTTATTAGCCTTATAAGTTTTATGTGACCAAAGTCTATGATAGCCCATTGTGATACCAACACCTGTAAGTGCATAGAAAACAATTAAACAAACATAGTCTGAAGTTGAGAAGCCATAAGTCATCGCATACCACGGTACAGCAATAATTGTAACTAACGGAAGAAGTAATAATCCGAAGACACTCTTCCAAACTATACTGCCTTGTTTTTCTATGGTTTGATGTATTATTTCATTATTATTATTCATTTAGAACCTTTAACCTTTTTTTGAATTTAACCCACTTGATGTGGATACGGGAAAATTAACTACAATAGTATGATAACACGTATCTGATTTTTTTGATAGCTATTTAAGCGCGTTTAAATTTGAGCTCTAGCTTTAACATTGATTTCTAAATTAGAATCCTTAAAACTATTGGCATATCTATAAGCGCCAGCAAGAGCAATCATTGCACCATTATCTGTACAGTATTTCATCGGAGGGAAAAATATCTCATAACCCTTATTCTTGGACAGTACATCCAACTTAGAGCGTAGCAATTTATTCGCACTAACCCCACCAGATATAACCAACCTTTTGTTTCCTGTCTTCTGTAAGGCTTTTTCACACTTTGCTACTAAAACATCTACAGCCGCTTCTTGAAATGCATAACATAAATTTGCTTTATTTTCATATGACTGATCTGTTTCACTATACCAAGTATTCAGTACAGCAGTCTTTAGACCGCTAAAACTAAAATCCAAATTAGGCTTATTTTTCATTGGTCTAGGCAGATCATACTTTTTTTTATCTGTAGCTTTTTCAGCAAGATTAGCTACCTCGACTCCACCAGGGTATGACATCCCTAGAAGTTTAGCTGTTTTATCAAATGCTTCTCCGGCAGCATCATCAATAGACTCTCCGAGCAAAGAGTATTCACCAAACTCTCTAACTTCGAATAATTGAGTATGCCCACCAGATACCAGTAATGCAACGAATGGATATTTTATATCACTACTTTGATCTAAAAGAGGCGATAATAAATGTCCTTCAAGATGATGTAAGGCTACTGTATCAATATTATGTATCAATCCTAATGTTTTAGCAAAAGTTGCCCCCACCATTAGTGCACCAATCAGTCCTGGCATAGCTGTATAGGCAATGCAGCTTAAGTCATTAAAATTGATGTTAGCATTACTGAGTAGCTCTTTAGTCAAAATATTTAATTTTGCAATATGTTCACGTGATGCAAGTTCTGGAACTACACCACCATATTTCTTATGCAAATCTATCTGACTATACAATACATCTGCAACAAGAGTTTTAGATGAATAATCATAAATCGCCAAACCAGTTTCATCACAGGAGCTTTCTATACCTAAAACAAGCATTATTTCTTAGCAGCACCATTAGTCTTTGTGATCTGAATAAATTTAGTTATAAATGAGCCCACAACCAAACCAATCACAAAAGCAATAGATAAAAGCATCATAAGAGGCAATGTTGTACTACCAAATATGTAATCAAAACTGACATTATCAGTATTCAATATAGATAAAAAAACAATTACAATAATTGCTAAACCAAATAGTATTTGCCAAAACAGTTTTTTAATTGTACTAAACATTAGCTACATTCTTAAATAAGATATATTGACAATATTATAGTTAATTTTTTTGAAATTATAAAACTTAATTTGAGAGATATTTTAGAAAGCTCTTTGATATTGCATTTATAAATATGCAATACCTTGATACAAATAATAATCAGAAATCTAAAGATTCCAAAGCATTTCTTAATGACTCTTCAATATCATCATTAATATCTTTATCTTCTTTTTCAATTTGATTCTCAAAGAGAGTGTCTTCAGAGTTAAATGATGATGCTTCTGTGAATATCATATTATCTTCTACACCTAGCTCTTCTCTCATCTTCTCAATTTTATTAGACTCTTTTCTAACCGCCAAACCTGTACCTGTAGGTATTAGTCTACCAATAAGAACGTTTTCTTTAAGTCCTCTTAATTGATCAACTTGAGAATGTATCGAAGCCGCAGTTAATACTCTAGTCGTTTCTTGGAACGATGCTGCAGACAAGAATGACTCCGTAGATAAAGATGATCTAGTAATACCCATTAGAGTAAACTCATACTCAACCAATCTCTTACCTTCTTTAGCTAGTCTATCATTTTCTTCAAGTATTCTTACTAATTCAATACTTTCATCTTTGACAAACTTACTATCACCTTCATCAAGAATTGTTGCTTTTCTTAACATCTGTCTAACGATTGTTTCAATATGCTTATCGTTAATTACAACACCTTGCATACGATATACAGACTGAGCTTCAATCAAGATATAGTCAGCAAACGCTTCTAAGCCTTTATACTTAAGAAGATCATGTGGATCAGTAGGACCATCGGCTAACACGTCGCCTTTAGATACCTGTTCACCATCAAAAACTACTAGATGTCTAGATTTAGGCAATAGCATCTCTTCAGCAATATGACCGCTCTTATCCAAGATTTCAATCCTTTGCTTTTCTTTAGTATCTCTATTACCCAATCTAACCATACCATCACAAGGTGATAATATTGCAGCATCTTTAGGTCGTCTAGCCTCAAAAAGTTCAGCAACTCTTGGAAGACCACCTGTAATATCCTTATTCTTAGATCCTTCTAAAGGAATCTTAGCAACAACATCACCAACCTCTAATACTGAATCATCAGTAACGTTCAATACAGCACCTACAGCTAATGAAATTGATTTAAGCTCATTGCCTTTTTCATCAACAACTTTAACAACTGGCTTTAAGTTCTTAGAGGTTGTTCTTTGAGATATTGAAGTTATCTCAATAGTTTGCTGACCAGTTAAATCATCATATGTATGCTTTGATGTAATACCATCAATAACGTCTTCTAAAACAACTTTACCAGCAACATCTGTAATTAACGGCTGAGCATGCGGATCCCAAGTAGCAATAACATCGCCAATCTCAACACCCTTGCCACTTGCTAAAGGAACAACTGCGCCCATAGGGATTTTATGTTGCTCTCTAACACGGCCCATAGTATCAGAAACTATAATTTCACCAGCTCTTGATATAACTATATTTTGACCATCTTTATTTGTAACTGTTCTGATGTTTTTGAACTTAATCTTACCAGCGGTCTTAACTTTAATATCAGATACTGTAATACCTAATGATGCCGCACCACCAGTATGGAATGTTCTCATCGTAAGCTGTGTACCTGGCTCACCAATTGACTGAGCAGCAATTACACCAACAGACTCACCGACATTGACTTTTCTTTCACGAGCAAGGTCACGACCATAACATTTAGCACATAAGCCTCTACGAGTTTTACATGTAATTGGAGATCTAACCTTGATCATGTCAATACCATTATCGTCAAGTATCTCAACAAGATTTTCATCAAGTAGAGTACCTGCTTCTAATAGAACAACTCCCTTTTCAGTCACAACATCAGCAGCTAATGTTCTACCTAAAGCTCTCTCTACTAAAGGAACTTTAACTTCGCCATCTTCAACAATAGCTGAAAACATTAAACCATCATCAGTACCACAATCTTCTTCGATAACAACTAAATCTTGGGCAACATCCACAAGTCTACGAGTTAGGTAACCAGCGTTAGCTGTCTTTAATGCTGTATCTGCTAGACCTTTACGAGCACCGTGAGTAGATGTAAAGTACTGCAATACTGACAAGCCTTCTCTAAAGTTTGCGGTAATAGCAGTTTCAATCATCGTTCCATCTGGCTTAGCCATTAGACCACGCATACCTGCAAGCTGTCTCATCTGGTTATAAGAACCCCTAGCACCTGATTTTGCCATCATATATACAGAGTTAAATGATTCGATTTCTCTATTCTCACCATTTACCATTACAGTATCTTTTGAAATCGCATCCATCATCGAAGCACCAACCTCATCCGAAGTTTTGCTCCAAATATTGATGATATTATTATATCTTTCATTCTCTGTAATTAATGAAGACTGATACTGCTCCGTAATATGCTTAATTTCTTTTTCTGCTTCTTCTACTTTAGCTTCTTTATTTTTAGGTATTGTCATATCATCAACACCTACAGAAACGCCTGATAATGTCGAATATTTAAAACCTGCATACATCAGTTTATCTGCTAAAACTACAGTCGCCTTACCACCTAGCACTCTAAATGCTTGATTAATAATCTTAGAAATTTCTTTCTTAACAAGTACTTTATTTAATAATGAGAATGACAAACCTTCTGGTAATATATTAAGAAGTAGTGCTCTACCAACAGTAGTATTTACAACCCCCTTCTCATTATAAGTATTGCCTTTAGTATCAAAAACTTGTCTATCTATTCTAAGCTTAATTTTAGCATGGATATCTATACTGCCAGAGTTATATGCTCTACTAACGTCATCATAGTTTGAGAATAATTTACCTTCACCACGAGCGCCCTCTTTCTCTCTAGTAATGTAGTACAAACCTAGTACAATATCTTGAGTAGGAGTGATAATCGGCTGACCAGATGCTGGAGATAAGATGTTGTTTGTAGACATCATTAATACTCTAGCTTCTAATTGAGACTCTACAGTTAATGGTACGTGTACAGCCATTTGGTCACCATCGAAATCGGCGTTAAATGCCGCACAAACCAAAGGATGTAGCTGTATCGCTTTACCTTCGATTAGCCTAGGTTCGAATGCCTGAATACCAAGTCTATGAAGTGTTGGAGCACGGTTTAGTAATACAGGATGCTCATTAATAACAACTTCTAAGATATCCCATACAACAGCTTCTTCAAGCTCAACCATTCTCTTAGCTTGTTTGATAGTTGTTGCATAACCACCTAATCTTAACTTAGAGTATACAAAAGGCTTAAATAGCTCTAATGCCATCTTTTTAGGTAAACCACACTCATGCAATCTTAGAGATGGACCAACCGTAATTACAGAACGGCCAGAATAGTCTACACGTTTACCAAGTAAGTTCTGACGGAAACGTCCTTGCTTACCTTTTATCATATCAGCAAGAGACTTAAGTGGACGCTTATTTGAACCTGTTACAGCCCTACCACGTCTACCGTTATCTAGTAACGCATCTACAGCTTCCTGTAACATTCTCTTTTCATTTCTAACAATAATATCTGGAGCACTTAAATCCAATAGTTTTTTAAGTCTATTGTTTCTATTAATTACTCTACGATACAAATCATTAAGATCAGAAGTTGCAAATCTACCACCTTCAATTGGAACTAATGGTCTTAAATCTGGCGGTAAAACTGGTAATACAGTCATTACCATCCACTCAGGTTTATTTCCAGATGCTTGGAAAGTTTCAAGAAGTCTTAATCTCTTAATAGCTTTTTCTTTTTTAGCTGTAGATTTACTCTCTTCATATTCTGCTTGTAAAGACTCTATTTCAGTTTCAAGATCGGTATCTGCTAATAAGTCTCTTATAGCTTCTGCACCCATAGATGCTTCAAACTCATAACCATAGTTCTCTAGAGCTTCAGCATACTCATCATCAGTAAGAAGCTGTTTTTTCTCTAGTGGAGTCATGCCTGGATCTGTAACTATGTAAGATTCAAAGTATAGAACCTTCTCAACATTCTTTAATGGCATATCAAGAAACAGACCTATTCTAGAAGGCAAAGATTTTAGATACCATATATGTACTACTGGACATACTAAATCTATATGACCCATTCTTTCTCTACGTACTTTGGCCTGCTCTACCTCAACACCACAACGCTCACATACTACGCCACGATGCTTAAGTCTTTTATACTTACCACACAAACATTCGTAGTCTTTTATTGGACCAAAGATTTTAGCACAGAATAATCCATCTCTCTCTGGTTTGAATGTTCTATAATTTATAGTTTCTGGTTTTTTAACTTCACCATGAGACCATGAACGAATGACCTCTGGAGATGCTAAAGATATTTTAATAATATCAAACTTTTTACTATTGTAGTTTTGATGTAGGATACCGTTATTCACAGGTAATTCTCCTATACTTTTATTTTAAATAACAAAAAATAAGTAGCTTCAAATTAAGATGCTTATTCTTCCTCAGATGAATAGTCAAAATCCATATCTATACCCAATGCTCTAACTTCATTTCTTAAAACATTAAATGATTCTGGAACATCTACATTCATAGTTAACTTACCATCAACTATATTCTTATACATCTTAGATCTACCAGTTATGTCATCTGACTTAACCGTTAACATCTCTCTTAGAGTATAAGCAGCACCATATGCTTGTAACGCCCAAACTTCCATCTCACCGAATCTTTGACCACCAAATTGCGCTTTACCACCTAATGGTTGTTGCGTAACTAAGCTATAAGATCCAGTTGATCTAGCATGCATTTTATCATCTACTAAATGGTCTAACTTAAGCATATACATATAACCAACCGTTACGTGCCTATCAAATGGTTTACCGGTACGACCATCAAATAGTTTCATCTGACCATTAGTTGCAAAGCCACCTATTTTTAGCAATGATTTGATATCTTCTTCTTTTGCACCATCAAATACAGGGGTAGCAATTGGCACTCCTCCTTTTAGATTTTCACAAAGATTCAATATCTCTTCATCATTTAAAGCTTTGAGATCAACTTTCTTGTCACCTACACTATTATATACTTCTTCTAAAGTTTTTCTTAACTCTGCTGCTTTTCTTGTTTTTTCTAGAGTTTGCTCTATTTTCTTGCCTAAGCCATAAGAAGCTAATCCTAAATGAGCCTCTAGAATCTGACCGATATTCATACGCGAAGGAATACCTAGTGGATTCAAACAGACATCTACAGGAGTACCATCTTCCATATATGGCATATCCTCTACTGGTAACACTCGTGAAACCACACCTTTGTTACCATGACGTCCAGCCATCTTATCACCTGGCTGAATACGCTTTTTAATAGCGACAAAAACTTTAACAGTCTTAAGTACACCAGGAGATAACTCATTACTTTGCATGATAGATTTTTTCTTAGCTTCAAATCTAGCATCTACAGCTATTTTTGCTTCTTCGTAATACTCTCTAGCATTCTGTACTTTTTGCTCAAGTTTTTCATCTTCAAAAGAAATTTCCAGCCATTTAGAAAAAGGTAAAGTTGCTAAAAATTCTTTTGTAAGAACAGCACCTTTCTTAAGTCCTTTTGCTTTTTGTATCTTAGCTCCAATCACATCTGTCTCGATAGATGATTTAACTACAGATTCAATCACAGCAAATTCTTCATCGAAATCTTTACGCGCTTTATCAATTAGTTCTTTCTCAATTTTAAGAGCTCTTTTACTCTTACCACCTTTATCATTTTCAAAAACCTGAACATTAATTACAGTACCTGAAGTACCACTAGGCATTCTTAATGAACTATCAGCTACATTTGATGCTTTTTCATTAAAGATTGCTCTAAGAAGTCTTTCTTCAGGAGTTAACTGCTGCTCAGCTTTTGGTGTAATCTTAGCTACAAGAATATCGCCAGCCTCAACATTAGCACCGATATGAACAATACTTGACTCATCAAGCTTAGCAAGACTCGACTCACTTACATTTGGAATATCTGCTGTTACTTCTTCAGGGCCTAATTTAGTATCACGAGCCACACATGTAAACTCTTCAATATGGATACTAGTGTACTTATCATCTTTTACTATTCTCTCAGAAAGTAAAATTGAATCCTCAAAGTTATAACCATTCCACGGCATGAAAGCAACCATAAGATTATGGCCAAGTGATAACTCACCAAAATCAGTTGCAAAACCGTCAGCCAAAATATCACCCGCTTCAATCTTATCACCAACATTAACTATTGGACGTTGATTGATACAAGTATTCTTATTTGAACGCTTAAACTTAGTCAGGCTGTAAATATCAACTAACTTGCTTGTTTTAGATTTTTCAGTATCAACTTTAACAACTATTCTATTAGAATCAACTTCTGCTATCTCACCAACATTTCTTGCGATAATACAGTTACCAGAGTCTCTTGCAACAATCTTCTCTATACCCGTACCGACTAGAGGCTTTTCAGATTTAAGCGTTGGTACAGCTTGACGTTGCATGTTCGCACCCATCAATACCCTGTTAGCATCATCATGCTCTAAGAATGGTATTAATGCTGCAGCTGCTGAAACCATCTGTTTAGCAGAAACATCCATATACTGAACTCTACTTGACTCAGTAAATATTGCCTCACCACCAGAACGACACTGAATAAGATCTTCTACGAAGTGGTTATTTTTATCAAGTTTAGTTGATGCTTGGGCAATCACGTAATGGTCTTCATCAATAGCTGATAAATACTCAATTTCATTAGTTACTTTACCATTAACTACTTTTCTATATGGTGCTTCTAAAAAGCCATAATCATTAACTCGTGCATAACTTGCCAATGAGTTAATCAGACCAATGTTTGGACCCTCTGGAGTCTCAATAGGACATAGTCTACCATAGTGAGTTGCGTGAACATCACGAACTTCAAAGCCTGCTCTATCACGCGATAAACCACCCGGACCGAGTGCTGAAATTCTTCTTTTATGAGTTACTTCAGATAGTGGATTATCTTGATCCATAAACTGAGATAAAGCACCCGATGTAAAGAATTCTTTGATTGCTGCTGTAATTGGTTTAGAGTTAACAATATCTTTAGGCATAAGCTTATCTTTATGTACCAAAGACATACTCTCACGGATACCTTTTTCTACTCTATAAAGACCAATTCTAAACTGGTTCTCAACCATCTCACCAACAGAACGAACACGTCTATTACCTAGATGATCGATATCATCAACTTTGCCTTTACCATCACGGATATTAATAAGTTCTTCGATAACACCTACAATATCACTATTTTCTAAAGTATAAATATCTTTAGATACATTATCAGAGCCTAATCTTGCATTTAGCTTCATTCTACCTATATCAGATAAGCTATATCTACTTTCAATAAAGAATAGTCCCTCAAATAGCGCTTTTACAGAAGCTTCTGCTGGAGGATCACCAGGTCTAAGAACCTTATATATTTCTACAAGTGCTTCATCTGTATTTTTAGTAAGATCATATTTCAGGGTATCTGATATATATCTACCTCTTTCAGTAGTTATAAAATCAATAACTTCCAATTCAAGCATGCCCGCTTCTACACATGCTTCTAATAAATTTTCTGTAACATCGTCATTAGCATAAGCTATCACTTCACCTGTAGCTTCATTAACGATATCTTTTGCCACTCTAAGAGTACTAACTAAATCAAAATCAATCGCTACAGAATCAACTCCTGAATCTTTGATTTTCTTAATATCTCTAGATGTTAATTTTTTATTTTTCTTAACAATTATATTATCTTTTTCATCAATAATATCAAACTTAAGCACTTCACCTTTCATACTAGAAAGATCATCAAGCTTAAGTGCAAAACCTTTATTATTAAAACTAATTGTCCTTCTATCAGAGAATCTATTTAATATTTCCTCTTGCGTATATCCAAGAGCTTTTAAAATTACTGTAGCGCAAAATTTTCTTTTTCTGTCGATTCTAGCCCATATAATACCTTTTGAGTCAAACTCAAAATCAAGCCATGAACCTCTGTAAGGAATAATACGTGCCGAAAACGCACCTTCCTCTGAATCATCCTTACTAAAGAATACACCAGGTGATCTATGTAACTGTGACACAACTACTCTTTCTGTACCATTAATTATAAAAGTACCATTAGTTGTCATAAGAGGAATATCGCCCATATAGACATATTCTTCTCTAATATCCTCTACCACTTTTTCGCTAGGAAGGATTTCTTTGTTATATATAACCAATCTTAACTTCACATTTAATGGAGCATCGTATGTAGCACCACGTACCTGACACTCTGTTTCATCAAAAGTAGGTTCACCAATTTGATAATCGACATAATGAAGTTCATATTGCCCATTTTTACTTTCTACAGGAAAAGATTGCTTAAGCACTAATTCAAGACCAGAGTGAAGTCTACCTTTTGCATCATCTGCATTTAAAAATTTTCTATAAGACTCTGTTTGAATGGAAAGTAAATATGGCACATCTAAGATATGAGGAAGAACCCCAAACTCTTTGCGAATTCTTTTTTTCTCAGCGTATGAGTAAGACATCAAAAACATCCCTAAGATTTTGTTTACACAAAATAAAAAGCAAATATGACTATATTTGCACCAATATCTATGTATCTTTCAATACTAGAAAGACTAGAGGCCAAAATTGACCACTAGTCATAAATTTCTAAAAATTATAATTTAGAATTTTATTATTTAAGCTCAACTTTAGCGCCAGCTTCTTCAAGTTGCTTTTTAAGAATTTCAGCTTCATCTTTAGATGCAGCTTCTTTAACTACGAAAGGAGTCCCTTCAACAGCATCTTTAGCTTCTTTAAGACCAAGACCAGTAGCGCCTCTTACCGCTTTAATAGCAGCAATTTTGTTTGAACCAGCATCAACTAAAACAACGTCAAATTCAGTTTTCTCTTCAGCAGCTTCAGCAGCAGCAGCTGGAGCAGCAGCAACAGCAACAGCAACAGCAGCAGATACACCAAATTTTTCTTCCATCATTTTAACCAAATCACATACATCCATTACACTCATTTCAGCAACAGCATTTAGGATATCTTCTTTTGTTATAGACATTTTTATAACTCCTATTTATTTAACAATTAATTCTTTTTTAGCTTTTCTATAAGCCAGTGCAATTATTTACTATCTCCAACAGCAGCAAATACTCGTACCGCCTGAGACGGAATCTCATTAAGAGTACGAACAAACTTAGTAACTGGTGCTTGCATAACATTAAGTAATGTAGCAAGTGCCTCTTCCCTGGTAGGAAGCTTAGCAAAGTCATCTAACTTTTCAGGACCAAACAGTTCACCAGACATAGCTAAATTTTTCACTTCAAAAGCATTATGATCTTTTTGGAAGCTTTTAAATAGCTTAGCTGCTGCACCTGGCTCATCCTTAGAAAGAGCAAGAACAAGAGGACCTTTAAGAGCATCACCAAGACACTCAAAATCAGTTCCTTTAATTGCTAAACGTGCTAAGTTGTTACGCACAACTCTTAAATAAACTCCAGACTCACGAGCTTGCTTTCTTAATGAAGTCATTTCATTAACAGTCAAACCACGGTAGTCTGCTACTGCTGCAGACAATGCTGAGGACACTTGTTCAGCAACTTCAGCAACAATTGCTTTTTTATCCTCTATTCTAAGTGCCATATCGACTCCTTATTTATTGTCCACACTTTATTTAATTAACACGATATTTAGACCAAAAAGGTTGTCAACATCGTCTGCGTAGGATAAATATTAAGCCAAGCAAGCCCGACTCCTACGGTCTTTGATCGTTGCATTTTCATACAACCCAAAGAAATTGCAAAACAGTATATTATATATTTAAATCCGAAAAGTCAACACTTATTCCTGGACCCATTGTACTAGATACAGAAACTTTCTTCAAATATATACCTTTTGATACTGATGGCTTTGCTTTTTTAAGATCAGCCAATAGCTGCTCTAAATTCTGTTTCAAAGCATCACTAGTAAAGTTTACCTTACCAATAGTAGTATGAATTATACCTGCTTTATCGACTCTATATCTAACTTGACCTGCTTTAGCATCTCTAACTGCTTTAGCAACATCCATAGTCACAGTACCAACCTTAGGGTTCGGCATAAGACCTTTAGGACCAAGTATTTGACCAAGCTGTCCAACAACTCTCATTGAATCTGGCGAAGCGATAACAACATCAAAGTCCATATTACCTTTTTTAACCTCATCAGCCAAATCTTCCATACCAACCACATCAGCACCAGCTTCTTTAGCAGTATCAGCAGCAGGACCTTTAGCAAAAACTGCTACTCTAACAGTTTTACCAGTACCATTAGGAAGAACAGATGCTCCTCTTACAACCTGATCAGATTTACGCGGATCAACTCCCAAAGCAACAGATACATCTACTGATTCAACAAATTTAACAGATGAAACATCTCTTAAAATATCAAAAGCTTCTGATACAGGATACTTTTTCTCAGCATTAATCTTAGCTGAGATTTCTTTCATTCTTTTTGAAATTTTAGCCATTATTCAACCCCTTCTACTTTTACACCCATACTACGTGCAGAACCCGCAATAATTCTTACAGCAGCATCAATATCTGCAGCTGTTAAATCAGGATCTTTAACCTTAGCAATCTCTTCTAATTGCTCACGAGTAATAATACCAATAAAATCTTTAGAAGGATTTGATGAACCAGACTTAACCTTGATAGCCTTCTTAATTAAATAAGAAGCTGGAGGAGTCTTCATTTCAAAAGTAAAACTACGATCACTATACACTGATATTTCAACAGGTATTGGCATACCAGGTTCCATACCTTGTGTCTTAGCATTAAATTCCTTACAAAATCCCATAATATTAACACCATGTTGACCCAATGCAGGACCAATTGGTGGACTAGGATTCGCCTTTCCTGCTGTAACTTGCAACTTGATAATAGCTTCTATTTTTTTCTTAGCCATTTATTTTTCTCCAAATTTAGGTTAATAGCACTTATATAAATGTATAAGCTCCCCACCATCTTAGTAAATCGTTACTAAGACTCTTTTTCAACCTGTGAAAACTCAAGCTCAACAGGAGTAAATCTACCAAATATAGATACCGCCACTCTTAATCTTGATTTTTCATAGTTAACTTCTTCAATAACACCAGTAAAATCGTTGAAAGGCCCTTCAAGAACTCTAACAACTTCTCCAACATGATAAGTTTTTCTTAATCTAGGTTCAACCGTAGAAGTACTCCCCTCTACAAATCCTAATATCCTCTCCACCTCAGCCTTACTTAATGGAATTGGCTTACCTCGTGAACCAACAACAGTTAGCACTCTAGGTACAGCCTTTATAATATCCCACGCTTCCGTAGTTAAATTAGCTTCAATCAAAACATATCCTGGAAAGTACTTTCTTTCACTCTTACGTTTTTGACCACCCCTCATTTCAACAACATTCTCAGTTGGAACAAGTATTCTACCAAAGTTTTCTTTTAAGCCTGCTATTTCTATATTTTCTTCTAGCTGAGTTTTCACTCTTTTCTCATAACCTGAGTGCACTTGCACAACATACCAAAGCATATTTATATCCCTTTATTAACCTAGAAAATACTGAATAAAACTCTCAAATATAACACCAAATAAAGATATTATTAGTGCAAAAATTATAACAACCACTATGACCATAGCCGATATTGTCATTGTCTCCTTGCGTGCAGGCCATACAACCTTTGCCAACTCAAGTTTAGACGCCTGAAAAAATGCCCAGAAGCGACGCCCTTGATTCGTAAATCTTGCAACAACTAAAGCCACCAAGACCACAATAACAGCTAAAGATGTATTATATGAGCCATAACTCTCACCAAGCACATCAGAATACATAGTGACCACAACACCAAAGACTATAATTGCTGCTGAAATTACCCATAACAACAAGCTACTTGACTTAGAAATCCTCTTGATTTCGCTAGTCTTTGTAGCACCACTGACCCACACTTTACTTAAACCTTGATTTTTTTTCACAAGATATCCCTTTCTTAAAAAAGTATTTACATAGAGAAATTACAAACGTAGCCAATAAAATATCACACCAAATAAATAATATCAAGAAATAAAAAAGGCGATGTTGCAAAAATCACAACATCGCCTTAATTATGTGGCAGGCCAGGAGGGACTCGAACCCCCAACTTGCGGTTTTGGAGACCGCTGCTCTACCAATTGAACTACTGACCTATATTTTTTGTTAAACTATCTATTATTCGATAATTTTAGCAACAACACCAGCACCAACCGTTCTACCACCTTCACGGATAGCAAAACGTAGACCTTCATCCATAGCGATTGGGTTGATTAAAGCGATAGTCATCTTAATGTTATCACCAGGCATTACCATTTCAACACCCTCTGGTAACTCAACAGCACCAGTAATATCTGTAGTACGGAAGTAGAACTGCGGTCTATATCCTTTGAAGAATGGAGTATGTCTACCACCCTCTTCTTTAGAAAGAACATATATTTCAGCTTCAAACTTAGTATGCGGCTTAATTGAACCCAGCTTACATAGTACTTGACCACGCTCAACATCATCTCTCTTAAGACCACGAACTAGGATACCTACGTTATCACCAGCTTCCCCTTTGTCAAGAAGCTTACGGAACATTTCAACACCAGTTACTGTAGTTTTTTGAGTTGGACGAATACCAACAACTTCAACCTCATCACCAACATTGATCACACCACGCTCAATACGACCAGTCACAACTGTACCACGACCAGAGATTGAGAATACATCTTCAATTGGAAGAATGAATGGCTTAGCAGTGTCACGCTCAGGAGCTGGAATATAATCATCCATAGCAGCAACTAGCTCAACAATCTTCTCAACATACTGCTCTTCACCTTCGATAGCTTTAAGAGCAGAACCCATGATAACTGGAGTATCATCACCAGGGAAATCATACTGATCAAGAAGCTCACGAACTTCCATCTCTACCAACTCTAGTAACTCTTCGTCATCCACCATGTCACACTTGTTCAAGAAAACAACTATATACGGTACGCCAACTTGACGAGAAAGTAAGATGTGCTCACGAGTTTGTGGCATAGGACCATCCGCAGCAGAACATACCAAGATAGCGCCATCCATCTGAGCAGCACCAGTAATCATGTTCTTAACATAGTCCGCGTGTCCTGGACAGTCAACGTGAGCATAGTGTCTATTTGGAGACTCATACTCTACGTGAGAAGTGTTAATAGTAATACCACGAGCCTTTTCTTCAGGTGCGTTATCAATCTCATCAAACTTACGAGCTGAACCACCGTTCTTCTCAGCCATAACTTTAGTGATAGCTGCAGTAAGAGTAGTCTTACCGTGGTCAACGTGACCAATAGTACCAACGTTTACGTGCGGCTTCAAACGTTCAAATTTTTCTTTAGCCATTTTTATGCTCCATTTTTTTCAACAAAAAACAATAAATCAAATATGGTGCTCACAACCAGACTTGAACTGGTGACCTCTCCCTTACCAAGGGAGTGCTCTACCAAGCTGAGCCATGCGAGCTTATTAACAATGCTTATTTTAGGTGGAGCGGGCGATGGGAATCGAACCCACGCTATCGGCTTGGAAGGCCGAAGTTCTACCATTGAACTACACCCGCATGGTGGAGGGAGCAGGATTCGAACCTGCGAAGGCTGAGCCGTCAGATTTACAGTCTGATCCCTTTGGCCGCTCGGGAATCCCTCCCCTAAAACTTTTAGATAACTATAAAGTTTATTTGACTAAAAATCAAGCTTTTTTATGATAATTTGCATTTTGCTTAGCAGAAACAACTTATCTAACAAAAAACTAAGTTTATATTACTATGTGTAGTTGTAAATGTAAAGCTCTTATATCTTTTTTTTATAGAACTATGCATTGTTTTTGTGCTCTTGTCATAGCTACATACAATATCTGATTTCTTTCGGTATAATTTTTATTTAAAGCAATATCCTTTAAAAGCATAAATACCTTTTTATATGTTGATCCCTGTGCTTTATGGGCTGTAACCGCAAAACCATAGTCCAAATCTTTTTTTATTATATCGCTTTTAGCTCTTAAGCCGCCATCGGAATATCTTTCAATATCAATCATTAATAAATTATTTTTTCTAAACTCATAATATACTGACCACAATCTATCACTTCTAGCAATTTTTAATAAATTATCGTGAATCTCAGCATACTCGTTGAGGTTTTCACTACTATCTGAATCTATTATAAAAATACTTTTCTCATCGAATCCTCGATAAATTCTCGCTTTCTCATGTACTTTTACGGTATAGCCAAGCAACCCATTTATGTTTTTTTGTCTATCGGACACTTCGACCACTTTATAATCTACACAATTATTTATTAAAAAAGATTCTTTAGCACTAGCTTTTATCGCTCTATAACCTATTAGGACATCCCCCTTTTCTATTAAATTAGCATTTTGTCCAAAAACCAAGTCCCTGATTATCCTATTTGATTGCATAACTGTTCTATTACGCCAAGCTATTAGTTTTGCATAATTTAAATCAGCTTTTGCATACGAGGAGCCAAAAACTTTCTTAATCTCATCTCTAAATTGATCATTTGAATCAACAAATAACACACCATCGCCATCTTTGTTCAGCATACTTTCTTTTTTATCCAAAAAGATTGATAAGTCTTCCCCAACATTTCTAAGTTGCTGACTTAGTTGTGCTATAGGATTATCATCAGATTGACGCATAAGTTGCGTAAGTTCATAGTTATTGTCTAACTGAAAAATTGGACTTTCTTGATCTCCTACAGGAGGTATCTGCGCTTTATCTCCCAAGAATATAACCTTAGATGATAATGACTTAGTAATTTCAGCATCAATAAGCTCAAATAATGATTTATTTATCATGCTTGCTTCATCTATTATTATTAAATCATAGTTTTTGATAGTAGGTTTATTAATTTGTCCAAAAACTGGTTCATTTGGATTAAAATCAACAAGATTTATATCAGGTTGCAATCCAAGCAAAGAGTGGATCGTATACCCAGGTGCTGAAGTTGATTGTGAAATAACAGCATTTGCCTTACGGGTTGGTGCTGAAACTATTGCCCTCTTAGGATACTCATCTAAGATCTTCTTAACAACAGTAGTCTTACCTGTACCTGCATATCCTGAGAGTAGAAAATACGCATCTTTACTCTTAAGGAATTTTTTTACATAACTAATCGCTTTTATTTGCTGATTATTGAGAATTATTTTTTGACCATTTGGCGTATATAAATAATTTTCGGAATTAAGAAAACTTTTTTGCATTACTTATTTTCTGATTCAGAGAACCTTGTAATAATCCTAGAAAGAATTAGATTATTTGGCACAACAATTTCATTACCATCATCATCATCAAGTTTTGTATACAAAAATCCAATAGATTTAATAACTCCAACAATCCCACCTAGATCGACCCTCCCACCTATCTCAAAAGGCTTACTAAATGCAAGCATAATACCTGATGCCACGATATTGTAAGATGTCTTAAGAGACATAGAAATACCAAAAACAATCCCTGTTAAAACTCCTGTGACTGGCGATATAGGCACTCCAAGTTTTGCCAATGCTATTACTACGACCAAAACCAAGAAGATAGTATATATAACACTAGACAAGAATTGCGATACTGTTTTGTCATAATCTTCAAGCAAACGATAGACTAATTTTTTGATATACTTAGATACCCAAAAGCCTATAGCTAAAATTAGAATTGAAATAAATAAATTCATCCACAATGAACTTTCGACACTAATTTGATCAAACATTTTTTTTACTCTCCATGTATATTCTTTTAGCTCTAGTAAGCATAAAAACCACTATACAACTAAGGACTATCGATATTGTAGCAAACGAAATTTCCTTGGCAGCTGTTTCATGCTTCACAGCACCAGTCAAAGCATTTAATATAAAAACTCCGTTCTCAACGATAAACAATGCCATACTTATAGCAAAAGCGGATAAACATATAGAAAACCTGTATAAAAATGCCGATATTGCGAATAATAACAATAACGGGTAGATAACTATCTGTAAAGCATCTATAAAAAAATGTCCAAATGCTGCAACACAGTCAAAATTATATTTTATTGTAAATATATATATAAAAGCGAATACAAAAAAAGTTGCAAACAATATCAAAGCATCCCTACTAAAAATATTATCATTAAAATCAAAATATCTTTTTCTTGAAAATAACAGTCCACAGACTGTAATAAATGCAGCTCCAGAGATAAACCCATCATAGGAGAAGGTATTTTCTAGATAAATATGATGAGCAACATATCCATAACTACCCATCCCAAATAAAGATACTGAAAAACATATCCAAAACGCCACGTCCCAGGGTTTTCTTTTTACAAAGATATAGCTTAAAATCACGCAACATAAAAATAACATGACTGAAATAAACAATCTCAAAAGATCATAAGCTAGTAGTGGTAGATAAATCATCTCACACATTTTATTAGAAAACTCTTTTTGTCTTCAGGAACAGATATAAACCTGTGGCAATGACACTCCCTAAAATAGGACCAAGTATCGGTACCCACGCATAGCTCCATTGAGAAGAACCTTTTCCTTGTATCGGCATAATAGCATGAAACAATCTTGGACCAAAATCTCTAGCAGGATTTATAGCATAACCAGTCGTTCCACCCAACGATAAACCAATCACAACCACAACAAATGCAACAGGTATACCACCTAAAGCACCCATATCTATTGGATATGCTGTCGCAATTGCTGGATCGCCAACTTGGACAACTACCCCATGCATCGCCAATATTGCTAAAACCAAAACAAAAGTACCAATAACTTCACTAGCAAAATTAGATGGCAAATGTTTGATAGCCGGAGAAGTGCAATGTGTAGCTAGCTTCAAGTCTGTATTATCAGTTGCTGAATAATGAGGATAATACATAATCCATACAAATAACTGCCCAAGCATAGCCCCAATAATTTGACTAACGATATATGGTGCCACCCAAGACCATGAAAATTTGCCTGCTAGAGCAAGAGCTATGGTAACCGCCGGATTCATATGAGCACCACTAATTGGGCCTGCAACCAACACTCCTATAAATACTGCTAATCCCCAAGCCAATGTTATAACAATCCAACCTCCATTATGAGATTTAGTTTTGTTTAAAACTACTCCCGCTACAACACCATTACCTAAAAGAATAAGTAACATTGTGCCTATTGCTTCTGCTATACATGCTTCTAACATAAAAAACCCTTATTTATACAACTCATCCACATCAAAATTCTTAGCAAACTCTTTAAAGCTAGCAACTTGCTGATCTTGCCAAGCTTGATCTTCACCAAGCTCCTTTGCCATAAGCTCAGCTACTACTGGAGCTGCAACAATACTAGCTTTGATATCCAAAAACGCTGCCCTAGTACGACGTGCTAACACATCTTCAACGCTTTTAGCCTTTTCAGCTCTCACATGATAAATCACCTCTGCCTGATAGTATGGTAGATCACTATGTAGCAACTTATGATTATCTAACTCTTTTTGAATGATTTTGATATCTTCAGCATTTTTGCCATAAACTTTTAAAGGATATGCATCTTTTGGCTCAATTGCATCAACAAGTAACTCATCAGAAGTTTTGGATATTTTTTGAGCAATTTTTTTGGTTTCAATAAAATCTAAAACATCTTGCCCCATTCTTCTAAAGATTGTCCATTTACCACCAACAACTGTGATTAAGCCATCTTTTGACTCTATAACCTCATGCTTACGCGAAATTTTTGCTGTATTTTTAGCATTCTTTGGCGACACTAGTGGTCTTTGGCCACAGTAGACAGACTTAATATCTACTACTGCAGCTTTAGTTTTAGCATACTGGTTAAATGTCTCTATGATAAAATCAATCTCAGACTTCTCAGCTCTTGGCTCAATACTTAGAGCTTCTTTTTTGATATCTGTAGTACCAACGATTAAATGATTGTGCCAAGGCAATATAAATAACACTCGACCATCTTCTGTCTCTGGAATTAAGATTGCATGCTCTGTAGGAAACTTTTCTCTATCAAAAACAATATGTGTGCCTTGAGCAACCGATACATATTTATGAGAATCTTGCTGATTCGCTATATCTATAGTTTTATCGGTAAAAGTACCTGTTGCATTAACAATGTATTTAGCTGTAAATTCTTTTTGTTCGCCCGATAAAGTATCAATTACTTTTACAATATCTAATTTTGAATCCGTTGAACTAAATATCTTTTCTACTTTATGATAGTTAAGAGCAACACCGCCTTTGGACTCAAAAGTTTTCATCAAAGAAATCAAAAGCCTAGTATCATCAAATTGACCATCATAATACACTAAGCTCTTTTTAAGTTTCGAATCTTCGATATTTGGCAAGATTGCCAATGTTTGTTGTTTGTTAAGATTATAGCTTTTACCAATTTTGTATTTACCTGATAAAAACTCATACAACTTAACACCAATTGTATATTTAACTGTCTCAAAATAACTACGCGTTGGTATTAGATAGGACTGTTTATGAGTTAAATGTGGAGCATTATGCAAGAATGAAAATCTCTCTTCCAAACCCTCTTTTACTAGAGCAAAATCAAAATTCTCTAGGTACCTTAAACCACCATGTATCAACTTAGTTGATTTTGAAGATGTACCTTTACCAAAATCATAAGCCTCTAAAAGCAAAGTTTTATAGCCTCTTGAAACCGCTTCAATAGCACAACCAAAACCAGTTGCACCACCACCTATTATTATTATGTCGTATTCTTTTTTCATTTATATTTAAAATCTTTGTATTTAAAAACTATTTGCTCTCTTGTCGAGCTACCTTAAATCTAGCCAATAAAATATTATTCAGCCCAAGCCATACTTCTTTGAACTGCTTTTTTCCAGCCTTTGTAATCATGTGCTACAGTTTTAGGATCTTTTTTCGACTCAAAAGTTTTTTCTGTTGTAAGAATAGTCTTAAGTTCTTCTTTATCTTTCCAGAATCCTACAGCTAGACCTGCCAAGAATACCGCTCCCAAACCTGTAATCTCATTAATTTTAGGCTTAGAAATTCCTGACTGTAGAATATCTGATTGAAATTGCATCAAGAAATTATTTTGCACCGCTCCGCCATCAACACGAAGACCTGCTAGATCAAGACCTGTATCTTCTTTCATACAATCTAAAACATCTTTTGCCTGATATGCTATAGCCTCAAGCGCTGCTCTAATAATATGCTCACGTTTCGTATCTCGAGTAATACCAACAATAGTCCCACGAGCATACATATCCCAATATGGTGTACCAAGCCCAACAAATGCTGGCACCAAATACACACCATCAGTTGAGTCAATTTTTGTTGCGTAATATTCACTATCTTCAGCAGAACGTACAAGACCTAGACCATCTCTAATCCATTGGATAACTGCTCCTGCTATAAAAACACTCCCCTCTAAAGCATAAGTTGGTTTACCATCCTCAACCCAAGCGATTGTAGTTAATAGACCAGCATCAGAAAACACGGGTTTATCACCAACATTCATTAAAGCAAAACATCCTGTACCATAAGTATTTTTTGCCATTCCTTCTTCAAAACAGCAGTGCCCAAACAATGCTGACTGCTGATCTCCTGCTACACCAGCTATTGGAATTCGAGCTCCCCCTAGAGTGCTAGGGTGTGTATGTCCAAAATCACCACTCGAAGATCTAACCTCTGGCAACATTGATACTGGAATATCTAAATACTCTAGAATTTTTTTGTCCCATTCAAGTGTATTGATATTGAACAACATTGTTCTTGAAGCATTTGAAAAGTCAGTAGCGTGAACTTCACCCTTAGTTAAATTCCAGATTAACCAAGTATCAATTGTTCCAAAAAGTAAATCTCCTTTTTCCGCTTTTTCTCTAGCTCCGTCAACATTATCTAAAATCCATTTGATTTTTGTAGCAGAGAAATATGCATCAACAATAAGACCCGTGTTTTTACGGATATATTTTTTAAGATCTTCGTTCTTGTTAATTTCATCACAAATATGCGATGTTCTACGGCACTGCCACACTATAGCATTATATACTGGTTGACCTGTATTTTTATCCCAAACAACAGTTGTTTCTCTTTGATTGGCAATACCAATTGCTGCTATATCTCTAGGAGAAACTCTAGCATACTCAAGAGCTTCTCTAACAATACTACTTTGTGATGCCCATATTTCCATTGGATCATGCTCTACCCAACCACTTTTTCGATAAATCTGTGTAAATTCTTTTTGTGCTATTTTTTTGATATTTCCTTTTTTATCAAAAATTATTGCTCGTGAACTAGTAGTACCTTGATCTATTGCTAATATAAATTGCTTGGACATAAAAATTCCCTTATAAAAAATAATAAATTCCTAAAAAGATATTCTAAGCTTTTTTCTCTTTAATAAAAAGAGACAATAATACAGATAAAAACATTAATATAGGCAGAATGAATAACGAATATTTAAAAGCTTCTAACTGTCCATAGCCATAATTTTCAAAAAATGAAACCATATATCCAACAAATGGCTGAAGTACAGCACCACTTAAAGGTATAAATAAGTTAACTGCAGCAATACCAGTAGCTATATACATTGGACTGATGTGTTGACGCAAAATTGTAAAATTAAGAACGTGAGCTGCTTGCATCCCACCCCATAGCACGCACAATATACACATAATTATTGGATTAACATGCAGATATAAAACAGCCACAACGATAAATAAACCAAAAATTGAAGCCCATGTAAGTAAGGCTTTTTGTTTGTTTAACAACGTTGCTACAACTCCCCATAAAGGGCTAAAAATTGCAATCCCAATAAATATCATAGATGATGCTAAACCAGCATAGTGCTCAGGATATCCATCCAAACTCAAGAATCTATAACTCCATAAATCTGCAAAAATAGCTGTCGTACCATAAATTGTGAAACAGAAAAATCCATTTAGTAAAATTTGCTTTATCTTAAAAACTATAGGAATATCTTCAATCTTAGTATGAGTGTCAGCTAATTCATCAGTATCAGTCTGATTATGAGGTTCTTTAAATGGTATGAAAAACAATACACTTAAGAACATAATTATTGAAACAACAAGAATTCCAGACATTATCACTTGAATACTAAAATGATTTGCTAAAATCACTAATGGCAGCCCCGTAAGAGTACCTGCACCATACATAAGCATCTGAGTCGCCCCCGTGAATAGCGGAAAAGTTCTTTTAGGAAGCCATATAGCTATCGCTTTTAGTGCAGATAAAAAAGCAAAACCACCGCCAATACCAGCTAATACTCTATATAAAATAAGATACTCTGGAGATGTAGCCATAGTTGCAATAAGAACTCCTATAGAGAATATCAAAGTACTTATTGCCATAATCTTTTTGACACCAAATTTATCAAGCAAAATACCAGCTGGAAGTTGTGAAGCAACATACGCCCAGTAAAATACCGAACTTAGTACGCTAATTTGTTCGGCTGTTAGATTATATGGATCTGTAGAAAAATCATTGTAAAGTGAATTCCCTGAAGCTCGAATTATAAATTCAAGCGCATAGAAAAACGCGCATATAAACCATATTGTAAAACCGGCTCTTGTAATTTTTTGCATAATTTGAAACATATAGAACTAATGTATCAAAATTATGCTCCAAAAGCCCTTATATGTAAATAAAATAATATCTACTTAAACCAAACTAAATACTCTACTTGAATCCACTAAAAAAACTAACTTAAAAATTCCACTCAAAACCGGTCTTTAACATTTTTGAGCCTCTATACTGAGCACCATCAAACCCTGTAAACATATCCGTATTACTAGCCATTTCACCTGTTAGATTATATTGACCCTCTAAAAGTAATCCAAAATTATCAGATACATTATATTTAGCTCCGGTCCGGCTACTTGCAAAAGCAGCTATTCTAGATCCTGTATCATAAGCTGAGTTAACATTATTTAATTGATAAGGATTAGCTCCTAACACTGTACCACCATAAATCTCAAACTTATCATCCCACATTTTTTTAACAAGCTTGGTTTCTTGTGTATAGAACTTAGTAGCTTTAAGATCTCCCATAGATCCCTGAGCTACCAAATTAGTAGAGCTAGTATATGCATCAAAAACAAGACTATCAGTAAGTTCGATAGCATTATCTGAGACACTCGAAAGAAACTCTGAAGCATTATCTCTATCTATCACCTCATTACCGCGCTCAGTACTTGGTCGATAAAAAGCATCATTTGCTGTTATGTAATACTTACCTGTTTTTGGATTAAGCATGTTATCAGAATAACCCATAAAAAAACTTAATAACAATAGAGTGAAAACTATCCTAACTTTCATAGATAACAACCTCCTTCTTAAAAATTTAATATTATCATAACAGTGATCAAATTAGAGTATGTTAAAAAAAGTTAATTAGACATTTATATAGCAAAAATGATAAATTGAAATTATAATTTTTTAAATCTGATTTCAATGCAAAAGCTCAAATTATCATTGGTACTAATAGTCGGAATAAGTTTTTATTGCTATGAATTTTTCTTGAGAATACTTACAGGTGCGTATCAAGAACAAATAGTTGAACACTTCAATATCTCAACTCATATTGGATTTTCTTTCTTAGTGTCTAGTTATAATATTACATATCTACTGATGCAAATACCCGCAGGAATATTACTTGATAGGTATGGTAGTAAAAAAGTACTAATTGGTGCTACGATTCTTTGTGGGATTGGTAATATTATTTTTGTCTCAGGGGGGTATGAGTTAGCATTATTCGGTAGACTGCTAGTTGGGCTAGGATCTTCATTTGCATTTATTGGTGTTCTAAAACTTACTTTAGAGAATTTTGAGTCAAAGTATTTCCCGATTATCACAAGTCTTGTTATATCTTTAGGTACTCTTGCAGCAGCATTTTCTCAAAACATAAGTGTAATTATCTCTCACTATGACACTTCTTGGATAAATATTTTTATCTATTCTGGTGTAATAGCTTTACCGTTAGCTATATTTTTTCAGCTTATAATTCCGGATGAAAAATATTCTTCTGCTCTTATGCCCAAATTTAATGAAATACTAAAAAGAGGTAAGCAACTAATAAAAAATAGTTTAATCTGGAAAAATGCAATGTGGGCAGGACTACTATATACGCCTACAGTGATTTTAACATCGCAATATGGAGTACTATATTTCAAACAGTCTTATGGTTTTGATAGCATATATTCAACAAGCATGATAACCGCCATTTTTGTTGGATGGATTATCTTTTCTCCCATAATGACACATCTATGTAATAAATTTAGCGGTAAAAAAATTATAACTATTTCAATAACTGGGATTTTATTAGTATCTATCCTAATTAACGCACAATTATTCAAAAATTATGCAATTAGTATAGCATTCTTATTTGGAACTTTTTCAGCATCACAAGTTCTAGTATGGTACTACTTTAATAAAATATGTCCGCCAAGTTTCGCTGCGGTTGGAATTGCTATCACGAACATGCTTATAACGTTAGTCATAGAAATTGGACAACTTAGTGCTGGACTCGCTATTGATAGTGGCGATCACTTTAATATAAGTGCAAATACAAGTATAACGATTGCTTTTGGCATTGTTCTAACTTTAGCATTTATTATCATGATAAGCATGCTCAAAAAAATCAAAAATGACTCTTAAAGTTTAGATATTATGACAAGCCACATAAACATCCTCCTTGACCGATATTAAACTTGGATGCTCTTTTCTTACAGATATCTGTAGCTATCTTACATCTTATATGAAATGCACAACCTTTAGGTGGATTAAGAGGAGAAGGTAATTCTGATTTTTCTATTTCAATTGTTCGTTGTCTAGCTAGTTGTGGATCTGCAATTGGAATAGCATTTAGGAGTACTTTTGTATACGGATGCACAGGATTTCTGTAAATATTTTGTTTAGGAGATACCTCAACTAAACTACCAAGATACATCACAAACAATCTATCAGAAATATGTTTGACTATACTCAAGTCGTGTGCAACAAATAATATCGTAAGTTTAAAGTCTTTTTGTAGTTCTTTTAGAAGATTTACAACTTGTGCTTGTATTGATACATCTAACGCACTAACTGGTTCATCACAGACAAGTAATTTTGGTTCATAAATCAATGCTCTTGCGATACCTATCCTTTGGCACTGACCTCCAGAAAACTCATGTGGATAACGATACATCTGCGATTCATTTAAACCAACTTTTTTCATCATTTTGAGAACTTTTTCATCAACTTCTTTTTTACTCAGATTCTTATTAAAATTAATCAAAGGTTCTGCAATAATATTTCTGACTACCATTCTCGGATTAAGACAAGCAAAAGGATCTTGGAAAATCATCTGAATATCCCTTCTTACACTTAACCATTGTTTATGCGATTTGTACTTGTGTAAAGGGTGCTCATCTTTCCAAATGACCTCACCAGTAGTAATCTCGTTAAGCCCAATCAAGGCTCTTAGAAGTGATAACTTACCACATCCTGACTCCCAACTATACCAATAATCTCGCCTTCTTTGACATTGAAACTGACATCCTTTACGGCTGTAACTTTTTGGGTGATTTTGCCAGTGATTGTTTTTTTATAGGAAATTCTACGGTGAGATTTTTGACTTCTAGAACATTCATCTATTTATACTCCTTAACAAGGTGGCACGCTGTGCGTTGATCTGCATGTGAAATCAATTCCGGCTTGGTATCTCTGCATATATCTACAGCAAAATCACATCTTGTAACAAATGGACAACTTTTGGCATATTATGAATATTTGGCGTTTCACCAGGAATAGTCTACAACATATCAACATCCCTTGTAATACAGGCATTGTATTTAACAAACCTTTTGTATACGGGTGCTGTGCATTTGCAAAGATACTATCTACTGTGCCCTGCTCCATAATATTGCCGCAATACATAACCATTACATCATGAGAAATCTCAGCTACCACACCCAAATCATGAGTGATAAACAACATAGACATATGAAACTCTTTTTGTAAAGCTAGATAGTATTCTCAATGTTTATAGAGATACCAAAATGTACTTCATTAGGTGTCAAGTAATTTAAACATTTCTTAGGTCTATTATTCAAGTCTATCTGTAACTTTCTAATGTATTGATGAGATATATTGTTAAAGTTAGTACCTTTAGATATAAATTGTCTGATATACCTATTCATGTTTTCATTAGTACCTCTTTGCCAAGGACTGTATGGATCAGCAAAGAATACTTTGATGCCAGTCTTGCTAGTTAGCTTCTTATGTTTAGCAAACTCTTTACCATTATCAAATGTAGCTGTTAATATTTTATGACCATTAGATACTTTGTACAATATTCTATTGATTGAATTAGCTGTTCTATCTATAGACTTGGCTAAAATAGTAAATCTGCTAGCTCTATCGACCATTGTTACAATAGCACTTTTATGGTCTTTACCAACAATAGTGTCACCTTCAAAGTGATAAAGATTTTTTCTATTATTAGCACTGCTAGGTCTTTCAGAAATACTCGCTCTATCCTTTATCTTAACTTGTTTAGAGTCACCTTCTTTTTTGTATTTATATTGTCTAGCTTTGAAAAATAATAAGTGTCTAAGCTTTAACTT
>NZ_WBSX01000020.1 GCF_009823375.1 Francisella noatunensis subsp. noatunensis
CAATATAAATACAAAAAAGAAGGTGACTCTAAACAAGTTAAGATAAAGGATAGAGCGAGTATTTCTGAAAGACCTAGCAGTGCTAATAGAAAAAATCTTTATCACTTTGAAGGTGACACTATTGTTGGTAAAGACCATAAAAGTGCTATTGTAACAATGGTCGATAGAGCTAGCAGATTTACTATTTTAGCCAAGTCTATAGATAGAACAGCTAATTCAATCAATAGAATATTGTACAAAGTATCTAATGGTCATAAAATATTAACAGCTACATTTGATAATGGTAAAGAGTTTGCTAAACATAAGAAGCTAACTAGCAAGACTGGCATCAAAGTATTCTTTGCTGATCCATACAGTCCTTGGCAAAGAGGTACTAATGAAAACATGAATAGGTATATCAGACAATTTATACCTAAAGGTACTAACTTTAACAATATATCTCATCAATACATTAGAAAGTTACAGATAGACTTGAATAATAGACCTAAGAAATGTTTAAATTACTTGACACCTAATGAAGTACATTTTGGTATCTCTATAAACATTGAGAATACAATCTAGCATATCTAAAAAGTTAAACCATCCTCAAAGCATTGCACGTTAAGTAATTCAAGCTGTGAAAGAATAATATCAACACCAATTGTGGATAAGTTTGTTTATATCTATATGAGATTTTTGTGAAAAGTGTTGATTTACTAATTTAGTAAAGATTAGAGAAAAGCTCAAAACTATTGCTATACAATGGTTTAACAATCCAGAAAATACTTAATGATTTATTTACAGCTATTTTTTACACCCTGTGGATAAAACTGTTGATTTATTGTTAGAACTCGGTTAATTCTCTTCAATAACCTTAAAGAAAGCCTCTTGTGTAACAAGGTTTACAGAGGTGTTTTGTAATTTTATTTGATCATTTAAATCATACTTACCACTAACAGCAAGTTTTTTAGTCATCGCTAAATCTGCAATAGAAACCATTAAACGACCTTTATCTAATTTTTCAATGACTGCTGCTTGGAACTCTAAATTAGGATTCTGCATTAGATAGACTAATTTCCAATGAGAATTAGAAAAACGCTCCGTTTGCCTATTTGACTTAATAGGAATATCTACTTGAGCGATTATATTATCAACATCCTCAATACCAATCATTTGCTTATTTTCTAAGAAATTGCGTAATTGATAATGAACAAGTAAATCTAAATATCTTCTTAGAGGGCTTGTCACTTGTACATAAGAGTCTAAACCCATACCTGCGTGAACATCAGGTTCTGTAGAGTATTTACCTCTTTGGAGCTTTTTACGTGTTGCAAACATATCGGCTATCGAGTCAATATTATCTAAATCATCTTGCTCAAGATCATGCTCCGGCTGTGTCGAAAAAGGTACACAAATATTATTTTCTTTACAAAACTGTCCAATCGCAACTCCAGCCATCAGCATAGTATCACGTACCAATGTTCTTGAGTTTAAGCGTGGTAAGTCAGTTAGCTTGACATTCTTATCATTATCTAATGATATTTTTATCTCAGGAAAATCAAGTTCTACCGCTCCCTTTGCCAAACGCTTATCAGTGAAATATTTAGTATAAACCTCTATGTCTCCAAGTTCTAGAGCAGAGATATTTTCTTCAACTAACTCATAAGAATATCTAGTAACTTTTATGTTACTAAAACATATCTCAATATCATGAATATCACCTGACTCATCAAGTCTAAATCCTACTGACAAAGCTGGAGATACTTCTTGTAGGCCTAAACCTAACTTTTGTGTTGCTTGAGGTGGCAACATCGTAATTATATGCTCTGGCAAATATAAGTTAGAACCTCGCGCTCTAGCCTCAAGATCTACTTCATCGCCAAAACTAATACTAGACGATGGATCAGCTATATGAACCCACATTTTATTTTGTTGAGCATCCCAACTAATCGCATCATCAGGGTCATTACTACCCTCATCATCTATAGCATAAGCAGTCAGATGCGTTAGATCGACACGCTGACTATCTGACCCAGAATTATATTTAAATTCCGCAGAATTACTTTCTAACTCAGCACCATATCGATATAGATAAGGATTAAAGAATTCATCCCAATAACCAATATCCAAGAGTAGCTTATACGCACTATTCTCAGACTCTTCCATATTTAAGTATTTAAAGAAACGACACTTTGTACTTTTAAGTGTTGCTAAAGCCTCTATCTCTTTAAGGAACTTTGCGTCTTCAATATTAAAAGTCTTATTATTAAGACGCTCTATGAAATCATTTAGTTCTTGTTCTTTTTTGAGCTTCTCTTGTTTATCGCTAACTATTTGATTTTTTTGCTCTTGTGAATGAATATTGATAGTAAAGTCTTCATTAAAGCTAAAATACTCTCCCTCTGAAACCAAAAGCCATATAGTATAAGCTTGATTAGCTCCTACGGATTCAAAAAGAAGCTCACTTAACTCATCAATTGATGTTTGTTGTTGCTCTTGTAATAACTCCCATGTTAACTCTAACTCAGGAATTTCTAATTTCTCAAGTTTATCCAAATCAAAATCATTTTCTACAACTGTGAGTATTTGGACATTTTTTGAAGGTAATTTTATATTCTTACTATCTAAAGTTTCTATTTCTATTTTTTTATCTAATATCTCTACAACCTTTGCAGGTTTTGATTTAAAAATTACTAAGGCATTTTTGATGCTCTGATTTTCAAGTAACATAAAAAAAGTTCGGATGTTATAATGATGAGATTATAACATTCAATAGTTTATATTTTTATGCTAAATGTCTATATTATACGCAGTAGATTTATCAGAATTATAGGAAATATAGTCAAGCTAGTATCCAAGCTTTTTCATAAGATATTCCCAAAAAAAAGATTCACTCTTCCAAACTATAGCAAACCACTTATAAAAACAAACAATCAATCAAATGTCCCTAGAATTATTTGGCAAACAAACTTTACTAATAAAGTAACTCTGCCATTATATGTAAATTATTTGTTTAATCGTTTTATGGCTCCACGCTATGAGTATAGATTCATGGATAATGATGCTGCAGATAAATATATTGCCGAAAATCATCCAGAAGCTCTAAGCGCGTATAAAAAGCTAACCGTAGGAGCAGCTAAAGCAGATTTATGGAGACTATTGGCTATATACAAAAATGGTGGTCTATATATAGATATGGATGGCTGTCTTGTAGCTAGACCTGAGAACTTTTTAAAAGATAAAAATGAAATGTTTATAAAAGCTAAACATAGAAAAGAAACAGATGAGTCTAAAAAGTACTACGCAACTAACTATTTTTTCGCAGCGGCTCCAAATAATTCAAAGATTAAAGAGTACATTGATATTATCCTTAAAAATATCGAAGCTAACAGATCTGATTTAGGTGTTTGGTACTTAACAGGTCCTGGTGTGATGGAAGCAATCATGAATGATGAAAACACTACTTTTAGACATAGTAGAGAGACTTGTATACAAGGAGCTTTCACTAGTGATTATTTTCAATACATTGATAGACCAAATGCTCACTGGACAAAAACTGAAAATAAAGATATTTTAGAGTCTTAAATTACTGAATAACTTTATCTTAGATAACTAGCAAAAATCAATAATGCTAATTTTGAGAAAAATTGAATTAACTTAGAGATTATTTATCTTCTTTCTTAACAGCTATACCAAGCTCATTTAATTGCTCAAGAGAAACATTAGATGGCGCTTCTGTCATCAAACAGCTAGCTGTCTGAGTTTTAGGAAATGCTATCACATCACGAATATTTGTAGTATTTGTAAGTAGCATAATTAATCTATCCACACCAAATGCAATACCCCCATGAACCGGCGTACCATAAGATAACGCATCTAGCATAAAGCCAAACTTCTCACGAGCTTCCTCATCAGAGATACCTAATAAGTTAAATACTTTAGCCTGCATATCTTGTCTATGAATACGAATAGAACCACCACCAACTTCATAACCATTGATAACCATATCATAAGCTCTTGAAAGTAAGTTTTCTGGATCTTTAGTAAGCTCTTCAACAGTATCAACCTTAGGAGCTGTAAATGGATGATGAACAGTATATAAACGATTATCATCTTTCTCAAACATGGGAAAATCAACAACCCATAATGGTGCCCAGTCTTTAGTGAATATTTCAAAGCCTTCACCAATTTTAGCTCTTAATGCTCCCATAGAATCATTAACAATCTTAGCTTTAGCTGCACCAAAGAATAATACATCACCAACTTGAGCACCTGTTTTTTCAATCACATTGAATAGTGTCTCTTCAGAAATATTTTTCACAATCGGAGACTGTAAACCTTCTTTACCTTCAGATAGTGAGTTAATCTTGATATATGCTAAGCCTCTTGCTCCATAGATCCCAACAAACTTAGTGTACTCATCGATTTTCTTACGGCTAAGCTTATCATTACCACCTGGCACACGCATAGCTACCACACGAGCTTCTGGATCATTTGCTGGTCCTGAAAATACCTTAAACTCTTCGTTTTTCATATCTTCTTTGATATTTACAAACTCAAGAGGGATTCTAAGATCTGGCTTATCTGAACCATACTTATCCATAGCTTCTGCATAATTCATTACTTGGAATGGAGTATCAAACTTGACACCGATAGCTGCATCAAAAAGACCAGCAATCATTTTTTCCATAGTAGACATAATGAATGCTTCATCTATAAATGAAGCCTCGATATCTATCTGTGTAAACTCTGGCTGTCTATCAGCTCTCAAATCTTCATCACGAAAACATTTAACAACCTGATAATATCTATCAAAGCCCGAAACCATCAAAAGCTGTTTGAATAGCTGAGGCGATTGAGGAAGAGCATAGAACTTCCCATTAAAATTACGACTTGGTACAAGGTAGTCTCTAGCGCCCTCTGGAGTTGCTTTTGTCAAAAATGGTGTTTCGATATCTAAGAAGCCATTATTATCTAAGAAATTACGCACATATCTAATAGCTTTAGAACGTGTAATTAATTTGTTTTGCATTTCCGGACGACGTAAATCAATATAACGATACTTAAGCTTGACATCTTCACCAGTTGATTGGAAATCATCTAACTGAAACGGGATAGTTTTAGACTTATTTACAATCTCTAAATCTTCACCAATAATTTCTACTTTACCGCTAGCAAGATTTTTGTTCTCTTGACCTTCAGGGCGTAGATTCACAGTACCTGTAGCTTTGATTACATACTCACCTCTTAGGCTATCTGCTACTTTAAAAGCCTTACTCTCTGGATTAAAAACTAACTGGACTAGACCAGTTCTATCTCTAATATCTAAGAAAATAACACCACCATGATCACGGCGTCTATGCACCCAACCACAAATTGTTACTTTTTGATTTTGTAACTTCTCATTAACATCTGAACTATAATGTGTTCTCATTTAAATCAACCCTTCAAAAGTTTTTAAAAAATAAATAGACAAAATTTAATCACGATATTATAGCAAGAAATAATAGAGAAGACTAAGTTGATACAAATAAAAATTTAGATAATTATGAAAATTTAATACGCTTACAATACTAAATTAAATTTGATCAAGGCATTTACAAACTAAAGTTTATAGTAATATACTTTGTATTAACTATCTTTTTTAAACTCAAACAACTAAAAAATGGTAAATGTAGAAAATATCAAACTTGATTACTTAAGCCCAGATGACTATCAAGAACTCAAAGAGGCTATGATAGAAGTCTACAATATTAGAAACCCTTACTGGGAAAATCACCAAATAGATACTCTAATAAAGAAATTCCCGGAAGGACAAGTCGTTATAAAAATTAATGATCAGTTAGCTGGATGTGCTTTATCAATTATCGTTGACTACAAAAAATTTGGTCATAAACACACTTATAAAGAAATCACTGGAAATGATACGTTCAATACCCACGATGATGAAGGTGATGTGTTATACGGTATAGATCTATTTGTTAAGCCTGAGTTTAGAAGTATGCGTCTAGGTCGTAGACTTTATGACTACAGAAAAGATTTATGCGAAAGACTAAATTTAAAAAGCATTATTATCGGTGGCAGAATACCTGGATATCATGAATATGCTGATAAAATGACTCCTCAAGAGTATATCAACAAACTTAAAAGACAAGAACTACACGATCCTGTTTTACGCTTTCAGATGAGTAATGATTTTCAACCAATTAGAGTTGTCAAATCATATTTAGAAGGTGATACCGAATCTAATGACTTTGCAATATTACTAAAATGGACAAATATCTATTATGAAGAAGAAGCAAAAGAAGCAGCTCCTATAAAAAGAGATGTCCGTCTTGGACTAATTCAATGGCAAATGCGTCCATATAAAGGCTTAGATGAACTAATGCAACATGCTGAATACTTCGTAAATGCCGTATCCAACTATAGATCTGATTTTGCATTATTCCCAGAGTTTTTCAATGCTCCATTAATGGCTGAGAATAACCATTTATCAGAACCTGAAGCAATTAGAGAGCTTGCAAAACATACTCAAACAATTACTGATAAATTCTCAGAATTCGCTATAACTTATAACATCAATATCATTACAGGAAGTATGCCTGAAATGAAAGATGGAAAATTATATAATGTTGGCTATCTATGCCGTAGAGATGGTACTGTAGAGAAGTATGAGAAACTTCATGTAACTCCTGATGAAGCTATGGTTTGGGGACTTCAAGGTGGTGACAAGCTTGAAGTATTTGATACTGATTGCGGTAAGATTGGTATATTGATTTGCTATGATTCAGAGTTCCCTGAATTAAGTAGAATACTTGCTGAAGATGGCATGGATATTCTTTTTGTACCATTTTTGACAGATACTCAAAACGGCTTCTCAAGAGTTAGAAACTGCGCTCAAGCTAGAGCTATAGAAAACGAGTGCTATGTTGCTATAGCGGGTAGCGTGGGTAACTTACCGAATGTACACAACATGGACATCCAGTATGCTCAATCTATGGTATTCACACCTTGTGACTTTGCCTTCCCTCCTACAGGTATAAAAGCTGAAGCCACTCCAAATACTGAGATGATACTAATAGTAGATGTTGATATTAATCTACTTCGTGAATTAAATCAGTTTGGTAGTGTCAAAAATCTAAGAGATAGACGTAAAGATTTATATACTCTTAGACGAAGAAACTGATAGGATATTTATTAAAAATTAGACTCTATGACCGTATTCTCGCATATGCTTAGCAGTTCGATTATTTGTGCCATTTTTTTATCTTAATTATATTTCATAATCACTAAAATTTTCTGCATAAGCCTTAGCTTTAATCTTCTTATCTAATCTATAAAAAGCAATGCATGAGTAGACACCAATTAAAGAGACTATAGCCATATACACAAAATATAGCTGATACCCTAACACCGGGATAGGTTTCTAATAAGTATCCATTTAGTATAGGTAGTAATATATCTGGTGAAAAAGATAACATTGCTGCCACACCTATAGCTAAACCTAATATCTCTTTTGGAAAATCGCACATCTCTATAGTAGACCAATAAGTTCCTCTTGCTGCATAAGTTACTATTCCAAACAACATTACAATAGCAATAATTATCGAGGTATTGTTAAAAAACATAGGTATCGCTATAGCTGAAATACTCAATAAAAACAAAGAAATCATGATTAATAGCAAAGTTTTTAATATACAAAACTTATCAGCAAAAATTCCAGCACACATTGCACCAAAAGGCTTTGTCCAAAGTTTCAAAGCAATAATGCCTCCAACCATATAGGTCGTTAATCCAAATCCTGATTCATTTAAATAACCTGAGAAACTAAATGTTGACCAAAATACTTGATATGCACAAAAAATTATAAGTACAACATATTTAAATCTTCTAATAAATTACCTTTAACTATTCTCTCAATTTTCTTTATATCTGGACTTTGCTTGAAGCAGAACCAAAAAATTATACCGACAAAAATACAAATAGCAGAATACATTAATATGACATTTATTAAAGCTTGAGGATCTTTATCGGAAGTTTTCTTTGCGGTTATAAAATAAATATATACTGCAGCTGTTGCTAATATAGCTTCAACAAGACCTCTACCTCCCTCAAAGGCTCCAAAAAACTTACCTTGAGCATTTTTACCAGCAATGATATTTATCAGTTTCAAAGAAGCTGCAGAAAAGGATAAGCCTGTAGTTATACCCCATCCTAAATATACAAAGCATAAAGAGTAAAAAGATGGAACAGTTGAAAAATAAAAACCAATACAGCCTGTACCAATTAGAGAGAATGTAATTAGCTTTTTCATCGAAATCTTATCTGCTAACCAACCACCAGGAACATATCCCAAGAAAAATGATAAGCCCAATATTGAATACAAATTACCCAATTGAAAAATACTTATATTAAAGGTTGCAAGCATTTGATCCTGAAAGTTTTGCCTAAGATAAACTATTGGATATATAACTCCTCCTGCTAATATTAATAACAGAAGTTCTAATGTTTTTTGTCTGCCCATTTTAATACCCTCGAAATAGAGACTATAAAAAGAGATATAGATTTAAGCCTTATCTCCATACGCTTGTATATGCTTAGCTATTCGCTGATGTGTTCGATACATGCTATGGTTTTGCATTTTTTCTCTATACTTACTCGCTGGTACTGTTAATCCTACGGCTTCGGCAACCTCTCTAATCAAAGCAGGACTTGCCCCACAACAGACTCCTAAATAATTAACCCCAAAATCATAAGCCTCTTTAGCAAACTCTCTAATCTCGTAACGATTACAAAACAGCGGATCTAATGCTGTAGGGAATGGTCTACCATGTGGTGATGAGCAACTACAACTATTATTATCTGGTAGATTAAAAAATGTTGGATGATCATCTGTTGTCCTATATGGAACAGGTAACGCTGCAACATGGCATTTAACGGCTTTACGAATATCTTTGAGATATGGAAGCATTGTCTGAGGACCTCTAAAACAATTTAAGCCTACGACATCTGCTCCTAATTGCTCTAGCTCTTTACACATATCAACAATTGACCAGCCATCTAACATCACGTTTTGACCCATTGGAGCTATTGTTAAAACTGCTGGTAAGCCAGATTTTTTGATTACTTCAACGGCCTTAAATGCTTCCTCAGCATAGGAAAATGTTTCTCCTATTATCATATCAGCACCTTCTTCAACTGCCCAAGTCACCATCTCATCAAACATTCTCTCAACTTCTAGCTAAGCCTTTCTATCTCCTTGCTTCCAAATATTTGAGTTGCAAATATACCCGCCATCAAATTTGGCTAAACTCCTTTAGGAGCAGAATCAGCAACTTTTTTAGCGATTCTAAGAGCTTGTCTATTCAAATCCTCTATAATATGCTCCTGCCCTGCTACTTTAAGCTTTTCTCTATGCGCATAATAGGTTAAAGCCTCTACTACATCAGAACCTGCATGCTGAAACTCTCTATGTAATCCTTCTACAATCTCTGGATATCTAAAACTACTGTTGGCACAAATTCACCTGATGCCAAGAATCAGCGTCTTTCTAATTCAAAAATAAAACCTTCTGCACAGATAACTGGACCTTTATTTAAACGTTCTATCAAACCTTCTTTTTCTTTAATACTCATTTTTATACTCCTCTTAGTCTTTAAACCACATATAAAAAATGATAAATTGTAGCATTTATTTAAAAATTAAGGCTTTTTTGGAAAGGTTTTAGAAAAACTATTTCAAAAAAACCATCTGCAAAAGCGGATGGTCTATAAATGAATATCAAAGACAACAAACTACGCTTTAGCAGAATTTATAAAGCGCTCGCAAGTTGATACATTAAATCAGCGCTATAAGACCAAGTTACACGATTCTAAAAATAAGAACAACCTTTTACAGTAAAAAAATAATAGGAAATAAGTAGCAAACGATAAACATACTTATATAAAACTTTGTAAACTATATTTAGCTTCCAAAAACTCATAAATACCATCATCAGACCCTTCTCTACCAAGACCTGATTGCTTAACCCCACCGAATGGTGCTTTTTCATTTGAGATAGCTCCTGAATTTATACCTACCATTCCATAAGCTAAAGCATTTCTCACTCTTCTAATCTGATTCATATCACTACTGAAGAAATAGCTTGCTAAACCATACTTAGTATTATTGGCTCTTTGGATAACTTCATCTTCAGACTCAAAACTAAAAATAGCTATAACTGGTCCAAAGGTCTCTTCGCAACTGATAACCATACTATCCTGCATATTATCTAAGATAGTAGGCTCATAAAAGTTACCCCCCAAATTTTGATTTACTTTACCGCCACAAACTAGCTTCGCTCCGTTGTCTAAAGCATTATCAACATGAGACTGTACTTTCTCGACAGCTGCGGCATTAATCAAAGGCCCTACTTTAATACCTTCATCTAAACCATTACCTTGCTTAAGATCAAGAACAGCTGACTTCAATCTAGCAATAAAATCTTCTTTTATAGACTGATGAACAAAAACACGATTTGGAGCCACACATACTTGACCAGCATTTCTTATTTTCGATGCTAGCAAACCTTCAATAGCCTTTTCGATATTAGCGCTTTTAAAGACTATAAATGGTGCATTACCTCCCAGCTCTAGAGAAACTTTCTTAACAGTATCCGCTGCTTGCTGCATTAGAAGTTTGCCAACTCTTGTTGATCCTGTAAAAGTGATTTTTCTAACTAAATTACTCTTCTGAAATTCATGACCTATGACCTTTGAATCACCACATACTATCTGTAAAAGATTCTCATCAGCTCCAACCTCTATAAAAAGTTCGCGCGCAGCAAAAGCTGTCAAAGGCGTTAACTCAGAAGGTTTGACAATGACACTACATCCAGCAGCTATTGCAGGAGCTGCCTTACGAGTAATCATCGCAAGAGGAAAATTCCAAGGTGTAATTGCAGCAACCACACCAACAGGATAATAGTCCACCCTCCCCTCAGAATTACTAATATTTGGATCAAAAATACGTGAATCTATTCTTTTTGCCTTTTCTGCATACCACTTGATAAAGCTAGCTCCATATAGAACTTCTATTTTTGCTTCAGCGAGAGGCTTACCACTCTCTAGTGTGATAATCTCTGCTAAATCATCAGAATTTTCTATTATCAAATCAAACCATTTTTCTAATAACTTCGATTTTTCGCTTGAAGGAATATTTTTAAATATATTTTGTGCATGTTTAGCTACTAGAATACTATCCTCAACATACTCTGACGATTTCTCTTCTAAACGACAAATTGACTTATTTGTAGCAGGATTAACTACATCAAAACTTTTTGCACCAGAAAAAGAGTATTTATCTATCACTTTTTTTAGAAGCTTGTTAGACATATTTGCCTCCTAGTTTTATATTGCTTGAATAGCTGTTATCGCAATTGTATAAGTTATATCATCTACAGTTGCACCTCTAGATAAATCATTAACAGGCTTATTTATACCTTGTAACACAGGTCCTATACTTAATACATTTGCACTTCGTTGGACTGCTTTATAGACAGTGTTACCTGTGTTCAAATCAGGGAATATTAGTACAGTAGCTTTACCTGCAACTGGACTATTTGGAGCTTTTTTCTTTGCGACACTCTCGATCATAGCAGCATCATATTGAAGTGGTCCATCTACCAATAAATCAGGAGCACTTTGTTTAAGTAGCTCTGTAGCTTTACGCACCTTTTCAACTTGAACTCCAGAGCCTGATGAACCTGTACTATAACTAATCATCGCAACACGAGGCTCAATGCCAAACTTCTTAGCGGATTCGGCACTTTGTATTGCGATGTCAACTAACTGCTCTGCTGTAGGATCTTGATTAACAGCGCAATCTCCGAATACTATAACTTCATCAGGCATACACATAAAAAACACTGATGATACTAGTGATGAGTTTGGCTTAGTTTTGACTAATTGTAATGCTGGTCTAAGAACATCTGCAGTAGTATGCTCAGCACCAGACACTAATCCATCAACTTCACCCAAATAAAGCATAAGTGTTGCTACAACTATTGGATCTTTTAGCGCATCTCGAGCCATACTTTCAGACAAACCTTTATGCTTTCTAAGCTCCATCAATGTTTTTAGGTATTTTGCCGCAGCCTCATCGACAACAGTTACAACTTCGATACTCTCAGGTAAACTAAAACCGTTCATCTCAGCCACTTTAAATATTTTATCTCTATCTCCAATAAGTACACACTCAGCCAAACCTTGCTCATGACAGTTTTTAGCTGCCTGTAAAGTTCTTGACTCATAACTCTCTGGTAAAATAATTCTCTTTTTGGCTTTTCGAGCCATCTTCAAAAGATGATATCTAAATGCTGGAGGCGACATAACTTGATGCTCAGTGATATCTGACGTAATAGATCTAACTATTGTGTCTCTGTCTAATGATGAAGATATTACTTCTTTGACTTTTTGAATACGCTCTTTATCATCAATTGCTATTCCCATTAGATCAATACTTGCCAGTTTTAAAATTGTATTTACACTTTTATTTTTTGTTGTCAGAATTGCCAATCCTGCTTTCTTAGCAGTTTCTACACATAGCTCTCTAACTTTACTATCAAGATATTCTTCCGCTGTTAAAATAATACCTGCTATCTTCATACCATTTTTTGCAGCCAAGCAAACTGTTACTAATATATCAGATCGATCAGCAGCAGTTATAATCAAAGAATTTGGAGTCAAATCACTTATAAAATTATCAACTCCTCTTGAACACATCATTACTCTATCAACTCGAGCTTCTAAACCAACTTCTGATATATGATTTAGCTTAAGAATATTTTTGATATCTAATATCCTTGGTGAGGTTCTTTCCTTATCCCACTCAATCACATCCAAAAGAGCTAATCCTTTTTGTTTAAATACTGATAATTCTTTAAGCTCATCTATACCCACATGTTGCTGCTTATCATAAGTAATATCCTCTTCAGTCAAGCTAAAACTAACTCTTCCATCATCGTCATAAGGTGCGTTTAATTTTGTAATTACAGCACCCATAATATTAATCTGCCTTGGTAAACTACGCATAGCATAATCAAGTTCATCGTTGATATCATTTATAGGTTTATTACCATGGTATGAGACTATTATTACTTCCGAGCCAAGAGCTTTTATGATCTCTATATTCAACTCATCAACAATCGCATTTAATGGATATAACCTATGGTAGTTATTACCTTGTCTAAACAATCCAGATATTACAGCGAAATCTGAATCTTGGCATTTTTCATAGAACTTACTTAGAACTATCTTAACATAGTCTTTTACACGATTATTAAGCAAATATGATTCTATTTGCTCGATACTCATATCCATATTGTAAATAGGATGAAATGAGTCAACTTTTAATCCTTTCTGCTGTAATGCATATACCACACTACTTGCCAAAATTCTAAGACCAGTATGTTTTGATGTCGGAAGGATAAGTATTGATTTTTTCATAGCAAACTCTTATATCAAATTTTGTGTTTCTTGAGCTATCATTAGCTCTTCATTAGTTGCAATAACCATTATATTATGACTATTCTTAGCATTTATAAATGTTTCTGATTCCACATTTTTAGCATCATCTATCTCAAAACTTATATTCGCTAACTTAGAAACTAAACTTTTGCGAATATTAGTGGCATTCTCACCAATGCCTCCTGTGAAAACCAATCCATCAAACTCTTTAAAATAAATCATATAACTACCAACAAACTTGGCAATCCTATGGCAAAATATTTCAATAGCTAGCTTAGCTAGTTTATCGCCATTATCAGCAAGCTCAGAAACCTCTCGCATATCACTATGACCACAGATTCCTAATAGACCACTTTTTTTATTTAGCATATTTGTGATATCTACAATACTCCAGCCAAGATTATCTGAAATATACGCAAAAACACTAGGGTCTATACAGCCAGAACGAGTTCCCATGACAAGTCCATCTAACGGAGTAAGTCCCATACTTGTATCAATGCTTTTACCATTAACAACAGCTGTGATACTACAACCATTGCCTAAGTGAGCAACTATCACATTGGCAACATCTTTATTTAATATTTTCGCAGCCTGTTGAGAAACATATTTATGTGAAGTTCCATGGGCACCATATTTACGTATATTATGCTCACACGTTAGCTCTCTAGGTATCGCATATTCTGCAACATACTCAGGCATAGTTTGATGAAATGCTGTATCAAATACTGCTACTTGAGGTAAGTTAGGGAATATTTGCTGACAAAATAGTACCCCCTCAATATGTGCTGGATTATGTAAAGGTGCTAGAGGTATACAATCTTTTATCTTCTGTAATGAATCTTTGTCTATAATTACAGATTTTGAAAAATACTGACCTCCATGAACCACCCTATGACCAATCGCAGAAATTTTTTCTAAATAATTATTTTCTACTAAAAAATCTTTTAAAAGCTCAAATATATCTTTGTACTCACCATTTTCTATATGCTTCTGAACTTTCTGTTGAGTTTTAAAAGTTATCTTACAGTTGCTAGCTCCAATATTTTCTGCAAGACCTGTAACAAGTGATTTTGAAGTTTGGGGATTCATTAGTGCAAATTTGACTGATGAACTTCCACAGTTTAAGACTAATATGTATGACATAAATCAAATGAAAAAATAAAATAAGAAGTAGCTATATTATATAACAATATAGCGGGTAGTGACAGTTAGTGCACTATATTTTAATATGGTTCTATATATGACTAGAATGGTATATCATCATCAAAATTTGATGAATTAATCTCAGCAAAATCTGGCATTTTATCCTGCTTTGGTGCAGGCTGTTGATTATGTTGGGGATAATTATTATTCGGCTGCTGATTAAAATTCGGATTGGGATTATTTTGATAGTTTGAACTCCCTTGAGAATTACCTCCGGCAACAAATTGGAAATTACTAGCAACAACTTCCGTTGTATATTGCATATTACCATTTTTGTCTTGCCATTTGTTAGTACGAAGTCTACCTTCTATAAAAAGTTGTGTTCCTTTATTTGCATATCTTTGAATTGCCTCTGCAGACTTACCAAAAACAACTACTCTATGCCATTCTGTAGTTATATTTTCACCCATACCATCATTAGTAGCGATACTTAATGTTGCTACAGTAGTATCATTTTGCGTAGTTCTAACTTCTGGATCATTACCCAATCTACCTAACAAAATAACCTTATTAACTGTTCCTTTGGCCATTTCTAACTCCTATATTTTTAAACTTTCTAATACTAAATCTTACAGTAAAAAAGTTTGAAAATAAAACTTATCTACTTAAATTTCCCCACTAATTGCAAAATTTATCTCATCAAAATTAAAGCCATTATACAAAAGATAATTAACTGCTTTTTGGTAAACAGCTGTATTTACAATTCTTCGCTTGCCTCGATATTTAGAAATTTCACTTATTATAAATACTCGTGCAAACCTGTCATCAGACAGCCATTTATGCTTCTCAAACTCATCCAAAAGCGTAACTATTTCGTCATTTGAAATATTCTCACGGGCTGTAAGTTTATCAAAAAGTTGTTTACGTGAATAATCTTGTTTAGCTAGCAGATATAATAGATAATTTTTTTCTTTAGATAAGCTCATCTTGAGTAGCTTGTTCTGAAGCTTGCTTTGATTTAGACTGCTTTGATTTAGATTCTGGTTGTACTTGCTCTTGTACAGCATATTTCTGAGGCAATAGAAGTTGCAATAACGCTTTTTCTATCTCATCACGCTCAAGAGTGTTTTCTTTTAGGTACTCTTTTGACTTTTCTTTACCTTGGCCAATTTTTTTACCTTTATAACTATACCAAGCCCCAGACTTCTCTATAATCTCATGTTTAGCACCAAGATCTATAAGTTCTGCCTCAAGAGATATTCCCTCTCCATAAATAAGCTCAAAATCTGCTTGCTTGAATGGAGGTGCTACTTTGTTTTTGACAATCTTAACTTTTATCTCATTACCACTAACATCAACACCATCTTTAATTGCGCCACCTTTTCTAACTTCTAACCTTACAGAAGCATAGAATTTAAGAGCATTACCACCAGTAGTAGTTTCAGGATTACCAAACATTACTCCGATCTTCATACGTATTTGGTTAATAAACATTACCAAAGTATTTGAGCGTTTGATATTTGCTGTTAATTTTCTAAGAGCTTGTGACATCAGTCTTGCTTGAAGACCCATATGAGAATCACCCATATCACCTTCAATCTCGGCTTTAGGTGTAAGTGCTGCAACAGAGTCTATGACAACGATATCAACACCTCCTGAGCGAACTAGCATATCTGCAACCTCTAAGGCTTGCTCACCAGTATCTGGTTGAGAAACTATTAGATTATCGACATCCACCCCCAAAAGTTTAGCGTATTTAGGATCTAATGCATGCTCTGCATCAACAAATACTGCTGTGCCACCTTGCTTTTGACATTGAGCAATTGCTAAAAGAGTAAGAGTTGTCTTACCTGATGACTCATGTCCATATATTTCAATAATACGTCCCTTAGGGTATCCACCTATCCCTAATGCGACATCAAGAGCAATAATCCCTGAAGGAATAACATCTATATCATGAGCAGTCTCTTGATCGCCTAATCTCATGATAGAACCTTTACCAAACTGCTTCTCAATTTGAGAGAGTGCGGACTCTAGAGCTTTTTCTTTACTCATAACTAACTAAAACTCCTATAAATCTTAGTGTTGCTTACTATCAGCAGGCTTTTCTAAAGAATCTTGGTACATAGCATCAAAATTCACAGCAGATAAACATAGCTGAGGGAAGCCTCCACTGCTGACTAAATCAGAAATAGCTTCACGTGCGTAATGATACAGAATATTAGGACAAAATGCTTTTTTTGCATGCTCAATTTGAGCCTCTTGCATATTTGATACTGTGAAAATTCCTGCTTGCTTTACTTCTGCTTCAAAAGCAACTATACCTTCATTTTTAACCTTGACTTCAAGAGTCAGAATACTTTCATAAGTGTTTTCTTCTGGAAGATTGATCGCTTCTATTTTTAAATCAGTGTGTAGCTCTGGCTTCCATGCTGTAGTCCATATTTTATCCGAGTTAGGAGCAGAGAAAGACATATCTTTTACATAAACTTTCTGAATTTGAAACTGAGGTTGTGCTTGCTGATCCATTCTATGATCCTTAATAATTTTTATAATTTTTCTTATTTTGACAATGATTTAACAGGGTAGCTTGCTTGTAGCCATGCTGCTAAACCACCTTTAAGTACAAAAACTTGTTCAAAACCTTCTTTACGCAACCCTTGCATCGCTTTTTCTGGATTATCGCCGTATATAACTATAGGTTTAGACTTATACTTAGCTAGCTTATTCTGCTTTTGAGCTATCTCTTCTAGCTTAATATTATGCGCTCCAACAATATGCGCTTTAGCAAAACTTTCTTGGTCTCTTGTGTCTAAGTATACTCCCTTACCTCTATTAACAGTGATTACAGCATCTGCTACTGATAACGTATACTGAGCTTTCTTAGTTTGTGTAAACTCAAACACAATATAGATAGCTAATAATAATATAAACGACAAACAAAACAGTAAGTTCTGTGATACAAAATAGCCCAAATTTTCCATGATTTAAATTTTCTTTTTTCAATTAATTACTTATATCTAAACTAAGATTATACATAGCTTTATAGTTAAAAAAAAGCGACTTTTAGATGTTAGTAAGTTTAAAAGAGTTTTAGAAAAAAGATATTGAATTATTTGTAGAATCGAATTTATTGCATTTTAGCAATAACATCTTTAGTAACGCTGATACTATCAACGTTATATAAACTCATTTCAGCAGGTAAGATAGCATCTAATTGCTTATCTTTAGCTACTTGAGCAGAAGCTTTAGTTAAAGCATCTTTAAATGCATCTGCATCATCAGAAGCCATCTTTTGAACCTGATTCATCAAGTTCTGATATTCTCTCATTGCTTTTTCAAGATCAGCTTGAGCTTGTTGCTTATCCTGAGTTTCTGCTTTTTCAGCTGTCTGAGCATCTTTAGTATCACCTTTGGCATCATCTGCTTGAACATCATCTTTCTCTTCAGTATAAGAGTTTACTTTTTGCTGTAAAGCTGTGATGTTTTGCTTAAGTTGATCCATCTGTGGCTTAAGCTTCTTCTCATCAGCAGTAACTTTTGCCTTACCTAAAGGTGAAGTCTCAAATATATCTTGAACGTTAGCGAAACCCACACCACCAGCCATAGCAGTAGTTGCAGATACCATTAGACCACCAGCAATCATCGCACCTAATATAGTCTTTTTCATAATTTCTATTCCTTAGTTATGTTTAGTTTAGAAAACTTAGTATAATATCGATTATAATCATGGTTATCAGATGTTTCAACACCTAATGTATTTATTTTAGACTAAAGCTTGTTTCTGAAAGTGCCCTATAATAAATACTATTACCAAGCTTATTTGACACTGCTGTCAAAAAATCTAATGGCTGCGTGTAATCAACGATATCTAAACTATTAAACTTATCGCGCTTAAGTTGATTAATCGAAGCAAAGCCATCAATTAGTCCCATCCTTTATGCTTGAATACCACTAAAAGGCTCTCCTGAGAATGTTGTATCCATAGCCTTATCTTTCAATCTATCACCTCTTGATTGCTCAACAGCTGTTATAAACACTTGAGCGTCTCATCTAAAAGCTTATTAAATTGTGCTGTTTGCTCCGGCCTTTCTGGATAAAAAGGATCTAAAAAGTCCTTATTAGAGCCTGATGTATATGTCCTACGCTCTATACCTAGCTTGTCCATAAGCCCAGTAAAGCCAAAACCACTGCCTATAACTCCTATAGAACCTACTATAGTCATTTTATTAGCATAGATCTCTTTTGCACCTGCTGCAATATAGTACCCCCCACTTGCACAAACATCTGTACATACGGCATACATAGGGATATTTGGATATTTCTTCTGCAGATATCTCATATGAGAATATATCTCATCAGACTGTACAGGTGAGCCTCCTGGGCTATTTATCTCAACAATCACGCCTTTAACTGCCTTGGTAGCATAAGCATCATCTAGACTTTTATTAATTCTTTCTGCATTCGCCTCAGCATCTTCGGCTATTACACCCTCAATTTTAACTAATCCTATATGAGATGTAAGCTCCTTTGATGAGCTAAATAAGCCAGGAATAATTATAACTAAGACAACCAAGATAATTATAGATCTAGTAAAAAATTTCCAACGCCTCTTGCTTTTAATATCCGCTAGATTGTATTCTCAATGTTTATAGAGATACCAAAATGTACTTCATTAGGTGTCAAGTAATTTAAACATTTCTTAGGTCTATTATTCAAGTCTATCTGTAACTTTCTAATGTATTGATGAGATATATTGTTAAAGTTAGTACCTTTAGGTATAAATTGTCTGATATACCTATTCATGTTTTCATTAGTACCTCTTTGCCAAGGACTGTATGGATCAGCAAAGAATACTTTGATGCCAGTCTTGCTAGTT
>NZ_WBSX01000021.1 GCF_009823375.1 Francisella noatunensis subsp. noatunensis
AACTAGCAAGACTGGCATCAAAGTATTCTTTGCTGATCCATACAGTCCTTGGCAAAGAGGTACTAATGAAAACATGAATAGGTATATCAGACAATTTATACCTAAAGGTACTAACTTTAACAATATATCTCATCAATACATTAGAAAGTTACAGATAGACTTGAATAATAGACCTAAGAAATGTTTAAATTACTTGACACCTAATGAAGTACATTTTGGTATCTCTATAAACATTGAGAATACTATCTAGCAATAAAAAAAATGATTAAGGGTTTACACCTTTAGGGGATTAGTCGGAATACGTGTGCAAATCGGTAGTATAATAATCAAAATCAAAAAAGTACATAAAAATTCATATTCAATATTGATGAAAATACATATATTACTATAAATGCAATCCATAATTTTTTTACTTAAAAATGACGTTAGTGCTTTTTGCTAAATTAAAAGTTTCTAAATATTTTTCTTTAGAGTTATCGAATATAATATATTCACAAACCCAATCTAACATAGAGTTTGTTTTATATTGGTAGTTGTTTAACTTAGAATTAACTACATAATAATTAAAGTTATTATATTCAATCTCCGGAGAAATTATACTTGTTATAGTTCCTGATTTCTGTACTAGGAAGTGCAGCCCCATTACATACTTATTAATAATCGCATTCTCAAAATAAGAAGGTATCATATAATTCACTTCTATATGATGATTAAATATATTAATTCCAAAAGCCTTATCATACATTCTAGATATCCATGCACCTGCTGGTCTAACTCCTATTTCTACAAAATAGAATTTATTATTTTTTTCTAAAAGTTCAACATGTATCATTCCATCAGGAATATCATAGCTATTGACTATAAGTTTAATAATTTTTAATAATTGCTGTTTTGTTTCTTTATTACAAATAATTTCGCTACCAATGAACTTTGATTTTTTTGTTGCCTTATCCATAGGCTCGAAATATTTGGCAGAATTTAAATATAATATTTTGTTGGATTGTACCAATGCATCACAATGAATCAGATTACCTTCAATATATTCTTCGCATATAATTGAGTCGTTAGTATTATCTAAATATGATTTCAACTCTAAAATAGAATCACATTTACGAACTCCAATACTACCAGCTAAATTTAAAGGCTTACATATAATCGGAAAGCTAATATTAGGTAGGTTTTGCTGTTTATTAAGCTTGTAAAAGAACGGGATTTTAAGTATTTCATTAGACATACATTTATTTTCTAATTCAATTTTCATAAAATATTTATCGCGAAATATATCTATATGATCTGGCTTAAATCCTACTAGATTATATTTTTTATTTAACTTAGCAACATCATCTAAAAACATTTCTTCATCAGAAACTATCCTTATTGAATTTCCTTCTTCTAGTAACTCCTCTATGATTAGTTTAATTTCATCAAGTGAAAAAAATTTTACCTGTTCATTATAATTGACTAAATTTACAACTTTAGTAATCTCTTGTATGTGAGGAGGGAGATGTTCCATAAATCCAATTCTATCAGATATAATAATTAAACGTTTTCTTGAATTAACTTTCGGAAGTTGTAGTTTATTAAAATTATATAAATGTATCCGTGTTGGACTAATAATAGCTAAAATAGTCTCTATCTGTCTTGTTTGCTTCATAATATTCTAATAATCTCCTATTTTTAAAAACTTATTAAATAATCAGCTATTTCTTTTACGTATGGTTGTTCTAATGTTTGATCATGATCACATTCAATATAAAGAACATTCTCTGCTCTTAAATCAATTTTTAAACCACAACTATCTGTATCGCAAATTAGATTTACTAGACTAGTATAGTACTCATCTTCTATATTGTAGGTAGAATACTTATTACATTTAATTAGTTTTAGGCTATTTTTTAAAGCTTCAGAGTCCAGATTTGAAGGCTTGTATAAAGCATGTCCAGGATATATTTTTTTTAATTTTTCATACTGCTTATTAGACTTAAAATCTAACCAATTAAAAAATATTGGATCAACTAAAAATATATTCTTAGGACATTGATTATCAAAATACTTCATTAGATTATATATTTCATAAGCAACCGTAGCACCAAAAGATAATCCATATATTGAATAGTTAGATAAGTTAACTTTATATTTGTTTAGAAAATATATATAAAGCTTCGCTAACTCTTGTATAGAATCAGGAGATAGGCTATTTTTTGAGTATTTTTGATAATTATTTAAAATAACAATATTGTATTTTTCCATTAAGTATGGACAAATAGTATTAATATAAGCTTCTGCTCCACTATTTCCTGGGTGTATCATGACCAAGGTAGGCTTATGAACTTCTGAACTATTTAAGAATATTACAGGTTCATAATCAATGTCATAATAATAGTCGCTACATGTCAGAATATTATTTTGACTATCAACAATACTCATACAGTATTCTGATATTTTAGAAATATGTTTTATGAATAATTCTTTGATACAATTATTTTCTAATTTAGAGGTTACGCGGCATTTTAGTTTTCCAGATATTATCATACAATCCAAATTTAAAAATGATTTTGATTGATTATCTATAATTGTTTGTCCTACACTCTCATCAACAAAAGACCATCCATTCTGATGATTATCAAATTGACCAAGATAATTAAAGCTTACTTTTGGTAATTCATCTATAAATTTTATTTGTTTAGAATACGACTTAATTATACCAAAACCAACACCTTTATTTGGAACAAGTCTAAACCTATCTTTAATGATTGTTATGGTATCTCCAATTGATTTTCCAATATTTAATAAAAATGGAAACATTGATGTAAACCATCCAACAGTACGACTCAGATCTACTCTTTCATCAATTATTTCTCTACCATGTCCTTCAAGAGTTACTCCATTTATGTCATGATTTGTCAAATCTCGAAGCATATATGCCATTGTTGACAACAATAAGTCAACTATCTCTGTGTTATAAGCATTATTAGCTTGGTATAGCAAACAACTGGTTTCTTTTTCACTAAACTCAAACTCTATCGCTTTTATTGTCTTATCAAGACTTAATAAATTATATGATTGATTTACATTATTTAATTGCATTAACCAATAGTATTCTTCAAATGGTATAACTTGTTTTGCATATTCTTTACAAATATCTACCCATTGCCTATAACTCGTTGCTTTTTTAGGCGGATTATTTTCTAGATAAAAATCTCTCAAATCATTTATGATTATTCTCCAAGATACAGAGTCAATAATAAGATGGTGAAAAGCAAAAAATATACGAGCACTATTATCTTCATATCCATACAAATATCCTATATTCCATAGAGGACCTTCATGTATATTAAAACCACTCTGCCATTTAGTTAATATTTCTGATATTTCTAAAGGTGATAAACCTTCTACATTTAATGACATTAATTTATGGTTTTTACTTTGTGCTTGATATATTTGTCTTTGTTTATTTTTTGAAAAAAGAATACGTAAAACATCATGATGTGAATTTAGCTTCTCAATTGCTAATTCTAATCGTTGAATATCTAGTAAATCTGTTTTTATCATAAATGCCTGATTCCAATGCTCTGAATAGTCAAAATTCTGATCAAAAAACCACTTTTGAATTGGTAATAAATCAAACTCTCCTGATAAAACATCTTGCTCAGCAAGGTATTCTTGATGGAAGCTGTTCTGTTCCAAGAAGCTAGCAAGAGACTTAATTGTTCTATATTTAAAAATATCTCTAACACTACAATTATAGCCTATCTTCCTTAACTTTGATGAAACTTGAATACTTAGAATAGAATCTCCACCTACTCTAAAGAAATCGTCTTTCATACTAAAATACTTAATTCCCAGTATTTCTTTCCATACATTATATATTTTATGTTCTAATTGAATTGATGGAGCTATAATCAAAGAATTATCGTTAACATCATAAAGTGGAATTTTTTCAAGTTGAGATTTATCTAATTTGCCATTCTTTGTGGTTGGTAAACTTTCAAGAAAAATAAAAAATTTAGGAATCATATACTCAGGAATATATAAGGATAGTTTTTCTGAAATCTCCAGATTTGTATACTCAATATCAGAAACATAATATGCTACTAAAATATTCTGATCATTCATTTCCTGATTTTTTCTATCTATAAGTAATACAACAACTTGTAAAACTCCTGGAATTTTTAATATATTTTTTTCGATCTCTTGAATTTCTACTCTATAGCCTCTGACTTTAACTTGATTATCTCTTCTTCCAATATATTCTAAATTACCATCAAAATTCCAACGAACTAAGTCACCAGTTTGATATAAACGATCGCAAATTATATGTTTATCTTTTATGCTTAAAGTTATATTTTTATAGAAAGCTTTCATAGTTAAGGAAGTATTATTTATATATCCTCTTGCCAGTCCTAACCCTCCTATATACAGTTCACCAATAATATTAATACCTACTGGTTTTAAATTTTTATCTAAGACATAAACTTGTCGATTATCAATAGGTTTACCTATAGGAACTGTGCTACACAGTTGATTGTCACAATTATAAAATGTTGTAAATGTTGTTGACTCTGTTGGTCCATAACCATTTATGACTTTCAGAGGACGCTCATTAATAGAAATGATCTTATCTATCAAAAGCTTATTTAAAGCTTCTCCTCCTACTATTAAATATTCTAATTGTTTAAATACTGAGTTATTTTGAACAAATAAATTGTCAAAAATCATTTTTGTTAACCATAATACATTAATCTTATTTTTTTCAATGTATTTTTCTAACAGTACCGCATCACTTAATAGTTCTTGTTTATTTTCTGGTATTATAAGTGTTGCCCCATTTAATAAACTACACCAAATTTCAAAAATAGCAGCATCAAATGTCACATCTGCAAATTGACCAATAATATGATCAGGTTGAATATTAACCTCTGTTTGATTATTAGCTAATGCTATAATATTTTGGTGTTCTACCATAACTCCTTTAGGAGATCCTGTAGTACCAGATGTATAGATAATATATGCTAAACTATTTGCACTAAGATTATTCTGATATTGATAATTAATCTTATTATCAATATTTTGATCATCTATATTTAATACATTAAAAGAAGTTATATTTTTATTTGTTTGAATAATTTCATTAGATGAAACAATTAAACATGCCTTAGAATCATTTAAAATATAGTTGATTCTATCTTCTGGATCATTTATAGATAGTGTTAGATAAGCTGATCCTGTCATTAATATAGCTAGTTTAGCAATAATTAACTCAGCACTTGGTTTTAAAAATATAGCAATAACAGTATCTTTTTGTATAGATCGATTATATATTATAGAATATGTATCATGTATTAAGTTAGCTAAATCTTCTGCTTGTTTTTTTAACGAAATATAACTTATTTGTTGATTTCCATATATCAAAGCTATTTTTTGATTTTGGATTTTTACTTGATCATTAAAAGTACTAATTACATCAGTCGATATACTTACTAAGTTCTGATTATCTTTTATACATAAAGTATCTTGATCAATATAGCAATTTAGCTCCGAAATAGGTTTATCAATATTTAAGACAATACTTTCTAGAAGTGATTCGAATCGTTGAAGTAGGATTTCAATACTTTGATATTTGAAAAGGCTAGTCGCATAGTTAACATTAAAGGCTATATCTTCTTGACTATCATCAATAAATATACTCAAATCAAACTTCGCTACTTTAAAGTATTTATATATATCTTGTTGCTCAAAGAGATTGTTAGGTTTTTTAAGTTCCCCAGCATTTTGTAATCCAAAAGCAATTTGAAATATCGGATGTTGACTAAAATTTTTAGGTGTATTTAAATCATTAACTAACTTTTCAAAAGGATAATCTTGATGTTTTTGTATTTCAAGTAATTTATTATATACACTCACTAAAAATGTTTTAAATGAAAGATCTGGATCTAAAGTATTTCTAATAGCTAGAGTATTTACAAAAAAGCCTACAATGTCTTCAACTCCATGATAATATCTATTAGCTATAGGACTACCTAAAACCATATCTTGCTGATCAGTTTGCTTATATAGTAAAACATTAAATGCACTTAGCATTAATGTATAAAATGTTACAGCTTGATTCTTAGCAAGATCACGAAGTTTATTTGATAATGATCTATTAATGGTAAAAGTAAAGTCTTTACCTTTATAATCAAAATTTTTAGGTCTAGTATAATCTAATAAAAGATTTGTTTGTTGATATCCTTTAAGCTCATCTACCCAAAAGTTTTTCTGATTTTTAAGCCTTTCTTTATTCCAGTACTGGTTTTGCCATGTTGCAAAATCAGTAAATTGAAGTTTAGAATTTTCTATAGGTGATCCTTTGCACTCATTATAATAAAACTTAACTAAATCATCAAATATGATTTTTATTGACCATCCATCTATTGCTATATGATGTATATTTAAAATAATAAGAATATCGTTAGATGGTTTTTGATTAATAACCCAAACTTTAAAAGGAGGCTCTTGTTCTAAGTTAAAGTTATAATTTACTATATCACAAATTAATTCGTCTAACTCACTATTATTAACATTATCTAATTCAACAATTGGTACGTCAATATTTTGGATTTCTTGATAATATTTGCCATTATCTGACTGCTTTATTATCGTTTGAAAAGTTTGATGATAATTAAAAACTGATTCTATTGCTTTCTTAAATTTAATAATATTTGTTTTTTCATTCAGCTTAAGTAAGAATGGATTATTGTAAACAAATTTTTGATCTTCATACTGCTGAATAAACCATAATCTTTCTTGAGAGAATGATAACGGCGCTGTTTTAAGATTTAAAATAGGAATATCTATTTCATTATTACCAATAATATTATCAATAATATTATCAATAATATTTTGTATTGTTCTAAACAGAAAAATATCATTTAAACTAACTCGTTTACCCAATATTTCACTCATTTTATGTGATGCTTGAATCGCTAATATAGAATTTCCGCCACTTCTAAAGAAATCATTATTGATACTAATACTATTTAATTTAAGTAGTTGACACCAAATCTGACAAAGATCTTTTTCAAGCTCATTCCTTGGTTCAACATAGCTGGTGTTATAGCTTGTATCTATCTCAGGTAAAGCTTTATAATTAACTTTTCCATTTGTTGTTAGAGGAATAGTCTCAACATGCATATACTTACTAGGAATCATATATTCAGGAAGTATATTTGATAAGTAAGATGTAATTTCATCACAAGGAATATATTCTTTGGCTATATAATATGCAACAATATAAGATATGGTTCCTAGTTCTGAGGAACGTTTTTTTACTGTTACGACCACTTGATCTATATTTGTAATTTGTAATAGTTGATATTCTATTTCACTTAATTCAATCCTATGACCATTTACTTTAACTTGAAAATCATTTCTTCCCAAATATTCGATTTCACCATTTTCTAACAATCTCACTGTATCACCGGTTTTATACATTTTGGAAAAACCATTTTCAATATCTTTCTTATCAGCAAAAGGGTTAGGTATAAATTTCTCAGATGTGAGTTGAGTATTACCAATATATCCCCTTGCAAGACAAGGGCCACTAATAAATAATTCTCCTGCTATTCCTTGAATACAAGGTTGTAAATTTCTATCTAGTATAAACAGATGCACATTAGGTAATGCCTTACCAATTGTAATTTTTTTTACCTTTTCTAAATTTGCATATGTAGTCCAAATAGTTGCCTCTGTAGGGCCATACATATTTAATATTCTTGCAGATGTTGCTCTATAGATTTCTTGCATCAAATGCATTGACATAGGCTCGCCACCAACTAAGATTTTTTCTAAACTTTTTATATTATTTTCTTCTTGAGAATTAAAGATTAGCTGTGCCAATGAAGGTGTACACTGTAAGTGTGTTACACTATGCTTTTTGATAAGTTCTACTGGTGTTATGTCAGTATTTTCATTAGCAACTGCTAATTTACGTAGCGTATTTAAATGCTTAAGATTATCTATTACAATATCTTCATCTATACCAAAATCAATAAGGCAGGCAACCTCTGTAACACCTATACCTTTAAGCTTATCAATAAATTCAATCTTAGACTCTGGTGTTCCAAATAAACCATTTTCATAATAATATCTTTGAAAAGTAATTTCCAAAAGTTCATTTTTTTCTTCTTCACTAATATTATCTAAATCTTCATTTTTGATTTGTTTTAATAAATTAATTGAGCTAGAAAGATATTGCTTAAATGGCTCCTTTACCTTTGATAATGAATACTCTTCATCATCTGAAATAAACGTATGTAACATAAGAGCAATTTTGAAATCTTTTTTATCATATCCTGAAGATTCTAGTCCTTGGTAATATAATTCTATTCTTTCATTTAATTGCTCTAAAGACTGTCCAAGTAGATGTGTTAATATGTGCGCACCTTGTTCTCCTGCTCTGCGAAAAGACTGATTAAAAGCAACTGTTAACCATACTGGCAAATCTTTTTGTATTGGTCGAGGCAAGGTAGATATAGATAAAGATTCTCCATCAACTCCAGGAAACTCAACATTCTCTCCTCTCCATAATTTTTTAACACTCTCTATCTTATCTTCTAGCACCTCTTTTCTATTATCAAAATTTTCTGGAGCTAATACAAAGTCATTTTTATTCCATCCTGTTACAAATGATAATTCAACACGACCTTGAGATATATTATCAATTATAGCCCAATCTTCTGCTACTCTAATTGGATTGTGTAAAGGAAGTACACAGCTTCCAGTACGTACCTTAATATTAGAAGTTATTGATGATACAGCAGCACTAGTAATTGCTGGATTTGGATAAAGCCCTTCAAATGTGCCAAAATGTCTTTCAGGAGTCCAAATAGCAGAAAAACTATTGTCATCGGCATATTTAGCTCCCTCTAGTAATAGTCTATATTTATTTATATCTTGATTATCACTATCAGCATTATGATTTCCAAAATAGAATAAACTAAAGTCTATTTCCTTATTTTCATTTATAAGCTTATTATTTTTTCTACTACTTTTACCTATTAATGGCGCAATTATTAATTTAAACCCATTCACTAATGCACCAAAAATCTCTAGGATAGATATATCAAATGTTATATTAGTTACAGACAGCCATGTGCCTTTATTACCTAGTATATTTTCTATTCCAAATAAAAAATTAACTAGACTAGCATGTTCAATCATTACTCCTTTAGGTAAACCTGCAGTACCAGATGTATAAATAATATAAGCAAGCCGATCACCAGAAATTTTAACATTTAAATTTCGTGAATCCTGATAACTATAATGATGAGAATCAATATTTAAATAATCTTCTTTTTCTAAAAAGAAACTATTATTAACGGTATTATCAATAACTAATAAGTCTATCTGGGCATCTCTTAGTATATGGTTTATTCTATCTTGAGGAAATGATGGATCCATTGGCACATATGCAGCACCAATTTTTAAGGTAGCTAGCATACTTATAACCATATCTATTCCTCGGTCTAAGCAAATACCAATTATTGGTTTACTATTACCTTTATAGTTATAAGTTTTATTTTCAGAAAGTTTATCTAAAATAGCTCTTGCTAGTTGATTGGATTTATAATTTAAATCATAGTAAGTCAAGCTTTCTTCTTGATACACTATTGCTATTTTCTCAGAAGAATTTATAACTTGTTCTTCAAACATATCTACGATAGTTTTAGAAATAGGTTTATCTAGTAGTGATGGATTTAATAGTTTTATTGATTTCTTCTGACTCTGACTTACTGATAAAAGTATATCTTTTAATGAACAATATTCTTTTGAAACTACTTTCTTAAGAATATAGTTAAAGCTTTCAAAAAAGTCTTGCACTATACTTTCTGTATAAAAACGCTCACTAAATTCTATATGTGCAAATAATTTTTTGCTCATTTGTATAACTGTTACTGAAAGAGGATACTTAACTTTTAGTGATTTAAATTTATCTGTAACTGGTAACTCATCATCGATATTGTTAGGATGATTATACATTGTAAAAGCAAAGTCTTGTAAAATAATACGCTTATCTTCATCAACATGTGCTAAGACATCATCAAATGAAATAGATGATAACGCTAACATATCATTAAGATTTCTTTGGTTTAAAGAAAGAAAATTAGCGATATTTATTTCTCCAATACCACATTCAAAAGAGAATGGTAATACATTTATAAAAGGCCCTACTGACTCCATTACTTCAGGTATTCTTGTTGAAAGTGTGATTGAAATAAAGATTCTATTTTTAGCATATATTTTAGATAACGTTAAAGCATAAATAGAAATTAATAGGTTAAATTCAGTAATATTGAAATTTCTGCTAAATTCTTTAATACTTTTAATTAAATTACCATCAAACTCAAAAACTACAGATTTTCCAGATACTACGTTTGTATTATTATCTAACTCTATTTTTACACTATCTTCTTCAAAGACTAATGCTTTCTGGATTCTAGAATAATATTCTGATGGTTCACAATAAGACTTTTTAACTTGCTCATATAATACATAATCATAATAATGTACATTCTTATTTGAGTGATTTTCTACTTCTGAAATATCTTCCTCTGATGTATATTCTTTTACTTTTTTCTTAATGATGCTCAAAGATAATACATCTTCAATAATATGATGATGCATAAAGCTAACATAAATTTCATCTACTTTTTCACAATATCCAGCTTTAATGGAAATAAGTTGATTATTTAATAAATCTAACTTTTCTGTCTCACATTTCTGTTTCCAGGCTTCAATATCACTAAGCTTAATTTCTGAATAATCAATATTAAAACTTTTTATGGAAAAAAAAGATAATTCCATTGCTTCATTAATACAACTACGAAGTGTAGGAAAGCTAGCTACAATATATTCAATAAAATGCTGTAATTGCTGTAACTCCATTTTACCTTTGAAGGTAAACCACAATGGAACGTTATATGTTGAACTATCTTGAAGTTTTATTACATGAGCAAAAATAGATTTCTGAAGGTCTGATAACTGATATTCAGATTTAGATAAACATGTAAATAATTTCAATACTTCATTTTTATTTGACTCATTCAAACTCAACAAATGTTTAATTGCATCACTACTTTGTTTAACATCTTCGAGAAATTTTTTTGACGTTTCTCCTTTTAAACCTAAGCGATTATCTTTTAAAAAAATTTGTCCACCAGATAACCTAATCTGATAAATTATTTTTGCTGCTTTTATTATATCCATAAAATATCCTCATCTTCACCTTCATCTATCATGCTGACTTCTTTAAAACTAAAATTCTCTACTATTTCAGCAATCGTGGGGTATTTAAATAGATCTGAAACTTGTATATTGACGTTATAGTTAGACTTCATTTCATTTATCAATTTAATGCTTGTAAAAGAATTACCCCCCATTTTAAGAAAACTATCATGTATCCCAATCTGATCAAGTTCTAAAATATTACTCCATAATATACATAATTTTTCTTCGACATCATTACGAGGCTTAACATAAGAAACATCTAAATTGATTGTTAAAGAAGGTAAAAGCTTGTAATCTACTTTGCCATTAGCAGTTAAAGGAATATGATCTAGCACAATATAATCATATGGTAACATATAATTAGGAAGATAGTTTGATAGCTCTTTATTAACCAAATCTTTTAAACAAAGTTGACTAACTTTTGTTTCAGCAAGAAGGTTACTATTCTCATAAATGTATGCATTTCTTGTTTTGTCGTGATCTAATATCCTAAAATTAAACGTTTTTATTGGTTGAGGGGTTTCTTCAACTGGAAATAATATTAATGAGCCTAAAAGTATATTATCTTGTTTTTCATCTATGAATGAATTTAACTCAACTTTATATGGAATTCCTAGTTTATTTAAATCTGGAATTAATAACCCTAACATGTGTCCCATTTCAATATAAGTTAATTTAAGAGAAAAGTCGTTATATAAAGGCCTAATTGCAGGCATATACGCCACAAAATGAAAAGCATTTTTATCTAAAAATTTATTTACTAGTGATTTGTTTTCAACTCTGCATAAAGCTTTCTCTATAGGGTTATAATAATATTGTCCCGCTACAATATCTGCTATATTACTCTCAATATTTATATAAGTTCTGACGCTATAGGATGAGCCTCCAGATGGATATCTATATTTTGGAATTACTTTATCTTCTAACTTTAAACCAGAAATTTTTGAAAGTAATTCTGATAGTTCTTGTTTGTTAATAACATTTTCAGATCGAGAATATTGGTAACTAATATTTCTTTGAATTTCATCAATTTTATCTTCTATCTGATACTTATAAATTTTAGTATCTATAAAGTTTCTGTAACTTTTACGTAATCTAAAATCAGATTCAAACAAATCAATATCCATAGAGTAAGTTATACCTAGTGTATTATCTATGCCAGACTGATTAATTCTATGCTGAATCCTCTGATTTTCGTCATGGTTAATTTCTGATAAATATTCTTTATTATCATTCTCTAATACTAAGTAACCAATTAAATATGACTTATTATTTGTTTTTTGAATTTTAACTAAAGCATTTTCTACTCCAGGAAGCTTTGACAGTTTAGATGATATTTCATCCAACTCAACTCTATAACCATTTAATTTTACTTGGCCATCCTTTCTTCCCTCAAAGACTATATAACCATCTCTATGCCATTTACCAAGATCTCCCGTTTTATATAGCCTTCCTAATTCTGGATGATCTATAAAGCTAGCTTTTGTTTTCTCATGATCTTGCCAATAACCTACTGCTACCCCTTGACCTCCTATATGAATCTCCCCTATCACTCCTATAGAATTATGTTGACCTTTTTCATTAAGCACATACATTTTCTGATTTGGCATAGCCTGCCCATATGGAATAGAATTCCAACTTGGATCTATATCGTTAACCTCATACCATATACTCCAAATACTTCCCTCTGTAGCTCCTCCTAAACTCATTATCGTTATATTAGGACACACTTCTCTTATTTGTTTAGAAAGATTTAATGGAATCCAATCTCCACTCATCAGTGTAACTTTAAATGATGGTAGCTGCTTATTACTATTAATTACATGATCAACTAATAAACTCATTAATTGTGGTACTGTATCCCAGATAGTTATAGTATATTTATCTATTAACTCATACCAATGACTTGGCTCTTTAGTTTTTTTCTGATCTGGAAATACTATTGTCCCTCCAGCTGCCAATAAACCAAAAATATCATATACCGATAAATCAAAACTTAGTTCTGATAACGCTAATACTTTATCTTGCTTATTAATATTAAATCTCTCATTAACAGCCAATATCGTATTTACAGCTCCATTATGAGATATTGTTACACCTTTAGGCTTACCTGTACTACCTGAAGTAAAGATTACATATGCTATATCATCTAACTTTGGTTTAGATAATTCTTCTAACTTAGTATCAGATTTATAATTGACAATATCTTCTATTATTAACCAATTATATTTACTCTCTATCTCACTTCCTTTAATACAACCTTTAAATTCCCAACTAGATAATAATACTGTTTCTACATTACCTTCGGATAATACCTCATCACACCTACCTCTGGGCCAATCTACGTGTAATGGTAAATATCCTGAACCACTCTGCATTATCCCTAGTGTTGCCACTACTTGTCTATGACTTTTCTCACTTAATACTCCTATTAATCTACCTGTTTTACATAAACCATTATCATGTAAATATAGGCTAATAGAGTTTGCATAATCAGAAATGATCCTATAACTATACTTACCCTCATAATCAATTACTGCTATAGAAGACAAATTACTTTCTAAATTGCTTGTAAATAACTCGACTAAGGTAGCTTTTACTTCTGACCGAGTATAACCATTCGCAGTTTCTATTATAGATCTATCTAATTCAGGTAAAATTAACTCTGGGAGTTTTTCTTCCCAATCAGATTCTGCCAAATATTCTATTAAATCACAGTAGGTTTTATGCATAGATGAGATAACTTCTCGATCAAATAATTGCTCTACGTAATACCAATCAATGGAAATACCTTGTTTAGTTTCTCTAGCAATATTATCAATAATACATTGTGAAGTTTGCGCTGATTCAAAGTTTATTCCTTTAAATTTATTGCCAAGGAAACTCTCTGGAAATAAGTTATGTCCTATTGCACTTGTAAATACATAAGGAGCAATTAAGTCATTTGGAGATAAGTTATTATATTTTCTAATATCTCTTATAACTTCAACACCACTATAACTTTTATAATCAAGATCTTTCCATAGATCATTATGTATGTTTAATAAAGTATTTTTTAACTTATTCTTATCGGATAAAGAGAACCCAAAAAGTTCTAATGTTGTAAAATCTCCAACAACTTTGTCTATATCTTTGTGAAAATACTCTCGATTAAACAAAGTTAAATTTATTAAGCAATCATTTTGTCCAGAAAATCTAGATAAAATAAAACCGTAACAAAATAGTAAGACACTTGTAACACTTATATTTAATTTTGTAGCTTTATCAGTCAATTTGGAAAAAATATCTTTTGAAATTTCCCTATTAAGATTACTAAAACTAACTTTTTTAATGTTATTCGGGTGATTTAATAATGGTAATTGAGGATATTTCGGTAAATTAGGTATTTTTCTAGTCCAATATTCTCTAGCATCACTGTAATACTTTGTTTGTTTAAACTCAAAATTAAAATTTATATAATCACTAAATGAAACTTCTATTTTAGGAAGTTCATGGTCGTTATAAAAACTATTTAAATCATTAAATATAATTGACAAACTATAGACATCGGTAATAATAGCATCAAAACTACAATGTAGAATATATTTATTAAGGCCATCTACACTATATTTAAAATCAAACAGAGGATATTTACCAATATCAAAAATTTGATGAGACATATTTTGTCTTATAACTTGTGTGTTTTCTTTATTAAGATGAAAAACTGGTACATTAGCTATAACTGATTGAGTATTTTCATTAATATTTATTATAGTCCTTAATTGTTGATGCCTTCTAATAAGCTTATTTATTGCTAATTCAAGCTTCTGTACATTTATATCATCAAAACATAGTTCTATATAGACATGAGTTGATATATTACCTAAAGTTAGACCTTCCATTCTTCCAAATAAATATGCATTTTGTACATCTGTAAGACTAAAAGGTTTAACATCTATGTCTTTTTGAAGCTTAAAGTTAAAATATTTATTACTAAATTTTAGATTGTCTCTTACATGCTGAGATAATTCACCTAAAGTTCTATATTTAAATAAATCACTAGCTTTTAAAAATATTCCAAACTCATTATTTATAGAAGAAACTATTTTGGTTACTAATAATGAATTACCCCCAAGATTTAAAAAACTACTCTGACTATTTAAAATTTCAGGCTTTATTGGTAAAGTTTTTAACCATAGATTTCCTATATATTTTTCAGTATTATCATATGGGTTAAACTGAGTATAATTACTAAAATTAGTAGTTATATTCGATAATTTTTTTCGATCTAACTTACCATTTATTGTAAGAGGAAAACTCTCTAGCTCAACCAATAAACTTGGCAACATATACTCAGGTAATACATCAGATAATTCTTCTAGCAGATTCTCTTGTTTAAATTTACCTAATTCTTGCGGCACATAATAACCTACTAAATATTTAGAATTAGTTTCCTCATTCTCTTTTACTAATATTGCTACTTGATTAATACCTTCTATCTTCAGTAATTGATTCTCTATCTCTCCTAACTCTATCCTAAATCCACGAATTTTAACCTGAAAATCATTCCTACCTATATATTCTAAGTTACCATCAGGTAACCATCTCACCAAATCTCCTGTCTTATATAACCTAGTATAACCATTCTCAATATCACTCTCCGTTGCAAATAGATTCTCTACAAATCTCTCTGCCCTCAAATCATCTCGATTAAGATAACCTCTCGCTAACCCAGCTCCGCCTATATATAACTCTCCTGCCACTCCTAGCGGCACTGGATATCTATATTCATCTAATACATAAACTTTTCTATTATTAATCGGTTGCCCTATAGGACAGTTTTCCTTCTCTATTTCTTTTGTAATCTCATAAAATGTAGTAAATGTAGTAGACTCCGTCGGTCCATAACCATTGATAATTTTTTCAGGTTTGTTTCTTTGAGTAACTAAATTATTAATTAAATTAACGTCTAATACTTCTCCTCCTATAATTAAATATCTTAGCTCGTCAAAAAGATCTTTATTTTGTATGTAAATAGAGTCAAATAACGTCTTTGTTAACCATAAAATAGAGATTTTATTTTGTCTCAAAAAATATCCTAATTCTTTACTTGATGATATTAAATGTCTTATATCTTTAGGAATTATCAATTTCGAACCCAACAATAATGAGCAGAAAATTTCAAATATTGAAGCATCAAACACTGTTGATGATAAAAAAGCAAAAGTATCACTTTGACTTATACATATCTTTTTATTAAATACTAAGCTATTAATACTAGAGTGCTCAGTCATTACTCCCTTAGGCAATCCTGTTGTGCCTGATGTATAAATAACATACGCTAAATCTGTCGACTTATTTTGGAAATTTAAATTTGTCTTATCTTCATTATCATATATATATCTCAATATATTTCTTTGACTATCTATTTCTAAATTGATTGATATAGGTTTTATATCTCTATCTAGTTCTACTATTAGTTCCTTCAACTTAGGCTCTAATTGAGATTCTGTTATAACTAAATTAGCTGATGTGTCTCTTAATATATGCTTAAATCTTTCCCCAGGATAATCAGGATCCATCGGTACATAGGCTCCTCCTGATTTCATCACCCCAAGGATCCCTATTACCATATCAATCCCTCTTTCTAAACATAATGGAATTAATGTATCTGGCTTGAGTTCTTGGTTGGTAGCTCGTTTATATTGCTTTCTTATATATCTAGCTAGCTGATTACTTCTTTCATTTAACTCTTTATAAGTAACTTCTTGATCCTCAAAAACTATAGCTACAGCATTCGGATTCTTAAGTACTCGCCTTTCAAATAATTCATAAACTGTCTTGTCTCTTGGATAGTCATTATCTGTCTTATTCCAATCGTAAACTATTTTATTATATTCATCCTCTGAAAAGTTGACTTTAAACTCATCAGCTAGATTTATCAAAGGATATGAACTCAATTCTAAACTTTCCTTAGACAATAATATTAAGATATCTACAATTTCATCAATACTACTATCATCTGATAACTTAAAGACACTTTTAGATGAATTAATATAAATACATTTGTCTAATACTAATAAACAGCTTTCTACAGTATTAGATGAATCAGTTATCGTATCTAAAAAATCTTTATATTCAAAATATATTGCGACATCTATCTTTTGATCACTTATGGATTCAAAAATTTTATGACCAAAATCTATAATCTCATTCTTTAACTCTTCATAATTTTGATAATTCTGACTAATCAATATAAGTAATTCTTTCATAGTTTCTTAAATCCAATATCTTTGTTGAAATCCTTTTAGCGAATATTCATCTAGTACTCTAGTCTTTTCTAATATGTTTAAAATATTTTTTAACATAGGATGTTCTTTGGTTAATTTAAATTCTCCATATGTATCATCAAGAACCTCTTTTGTTTCTTCTATTGATAATCCTATTGATTTTAAAACCTGTTCATCAAAAGCAATTTGTACTTCTAAATCAAGGTATAGCTCTATAAATTCTGCCAGCACTTCACCTACATGCTGTTTATATTCACTATTCAAATTCATCCACACATAAGAAAGTAATTTATAAAAAACTCCAGAGTGACGAGTTTCATCTGTTAAATGATCTTTTATTATTTTTTGGAAATATGGATGTGTTTCTTCTTTATCAGTCATTGTTACTATTTCTTTAGTTAATGTATTTTCCGCTAAACAAACACATATAAATTCAAACACATTATGATACTTAGTATTTAACTTGCTTTTTATATTATTAATAGCCTTTTCTATTTCTATTGTTTTTGGTAACTCAAGAGGAGCAACCCCTGTCTCTTCTTTAATTTGTAATATCGCATCAAAGGCTACATATGCATGATATGCTTCATCTACCATTATCGTATATAAATTAATTTTTTGTTCATCATCAAAAGTAATACCATTTATTTTATCTGAGATAGCTTTTAGGATTACTTCATTAACAACCCTTGTTTCTATAGAGGCGATATCATTTGAGTATTTATATAATGATTGAATTAACAAAAACTCTCTTGCTTTTTCACCTTTTGATATAACACTAGGGTGTATAGCTAAAGGCGCTCTTGATATTGGATAATAATAGCCTGTCGCAGTTTTGTCATAAGTTATTCTTGGACGACTTCTAACCGTTGCTCTTCTTTCCCATTTTTCTTGTAATTGATTAGTCATTATTAATTACCTTTATATAGTTGCATAAGGCAGTTTTAAATTCCTGATTAAGATATTCAAAAATATTTGTATATTTCTGGTAAACCTTATCAACATCTCTTATTCGCCTGTTTATGTTTAAAATATTTATCTTTTTAACATTAAAGTATAATCCCATTCCTAAACTTTTGCTAGATTGTATTCTGAAAGTTTTAAATAGTTGAAAGAGAGTTCCAAATATAGTTTATTAGGTTTTGACGAAACTAAAATAAACGATAAGGAACTAAAAAATGCCAAAGCACTTAACTCTTTCAAATAGA
>NZ_WBSX01000022.1 GCF_009823375.1 Francisella noatunensis subsp. noatunensis
TAGCTTTTTAACTTTACAGGATAGCTTATGATTATTTGAAGTTCTGCGGCTTTGATATAGCTTCTGTGCTATCTCAGCATTATAGTCACTATTTATACTAGTGCGATTAAGTTCCTTTTTTATAGCTCTTTCACTATAGCCAATTTTATTGGCTATTTGAGATGTTTGGTATCCTAATTTAAGTAATTCTTCTATACAATATCTATTTGAAAGAGTTAAGTGCTTTGGCATTTTTTAGTTCCTTATCGTTTATTTTAGTTTCGTCAAAACCTAATAAACTATATTTGGAACTCTCTTTCAACTATTTAAAACTTTCAGAATACAATCTAGCGTCTTTAAGCGTATTTATATAATAATCAGTCTTAATTGATTTTTTTATGATTTATACACCAATGTAATTTATAATAATGACTACGTTAATTGAATAACTATTTTTATGAAAATTTATCATAATCCAAAATGTTCAAAATCACGTCAAGCAAAGCAAATTTTGGATCAAAATAATATCAATTATGATACTCATTTATATCTAGATAATCCTTTGTCAGTAAAAGAGATCAAAGAGTTATTAACAAAATTGAAGCTTTCCATAACAGATATCATTCGTACTAAAGAAGCTATTTGGAAGGAGAACTTCAACGATGGTGAATTCACTAGCGATGAGCTTATAGAAATAGTAGCTAACAATCCTAAGCTACTAGAGCGACCGATTATTGAACATAATAATTTTGCTGTAGTGGCACAAGGTCTGACAAGAAAATACAAGAAATATTAAATACATACTAGTTTTGTGTTAGTATTTGAAGAGTGAAATTCTATCAATAGGAGATTTTTTATGCATAAAATATTTTATACATTCACAGATGAGGCACCGGCTCTAGCTACTGGTTCATTTTTACCAATAGTTGAAAGCTTCACAAAAGTTGCAGATATTGAGCTAGAGACAAAAGATATATCACTAGCAGCGCGTATATTGGCTAATTTTAGTGATTATCTTACAGCTGAGCAAAAATGCTCTGATGATTTAGTAATCCTTGGAGAGTTAGCAAAAACTCCAGATGCTAATATTATTAAGCTTCCAAATATTAGTGCATCAATCCCTCAACTTACAGCAGCTATCAAAGAACTTCAGTCAAAAGGCTATAAAATCCCTGATTATCCATTTGAGCCAAAAGATGACAAAGAGCAAGAAATTAAATCTCGTTATGCAAAAGTCTTAGGTAGTGCAGTTAACCCTGTATTAAGAGAGGGTAACTCAGACCGTAGAGTCGCAGATGCAGTTAAAAAGTATGCTGAAAAACATCCACACTCTATGGGTGCATGGACAAAAGATTCTAAATCTCATGTTGCTAGTATGGCTGATAATGATTTTTATGCTAATGAAAAGTCTTATATTGTGCCAAAAGCAACTAAGGTTAAGATAGTTCATACAGATACCAAAGGTACTCAAACAGTACTTAAAGATAGTCTTGCTTTAGAAGAAAAGGAAATCATTGATGCTACTAAGATTTCAGTAAAAGCACTAAGAGAATTCTATAAAACTGAAATCGCTAAGGCTAAAAAAGAAGGCACACTACTATCACTTCATTTAAAAGCTACAATGATGAAGGTTTCTGATCCAATATTATTCGGTCATGCAGTAGAGATTTTCTTTGAAGATGTTTTCAAAAAGTATGCTAAAGAATTTAAAGAGTTTGGTGTAAATCCTCGCAATGGTTGGGGTGATGCAGTAGAAAAGATTAAGCAACTGCCTCAAGATGTCCAAGATAAAATCAATGCTGATATTGAAAAAGTGTTTGCCAAGCAACCAGATATTGCAATGGTTAACTCTGACAAAGGTATTACAAACCTAAATGTCCCAAGTGATGTTATTGTAGATGCTTCTATGCCTGCAGCTATTCGCTCATCTGGTAAAATGTGGAACAAAGATGGCAAGCTTCAAGATATGAAGGCTATGATTCCCGATAGATGTTATGCAGGTGTATATGCCGCAACTATCGATTTCTGTAAAGAAAATGGTGCTTTCGATGTTACTACTATGGGCGATGTTTCTAACGTTGGTCTAATGGCAAAAAAAGCAGAAGAATATGGTTCTCATGATAAGACATTTGAGATTCAAGCAGATGGTAAAGTTGAAGTTATTGATGCAGAAGGCAATGTTATATTTGAGCATAGTGTTGAGAAAGGCGATATTTGGAGAGCATGCCAAACTAAAGATATCGCTGTTAAAGATTGGGTTAAATTAGCTGTTAATAGAGCTAGAATTACTCAAAATCCTGCGATTTTCTGGTTAGATTCAAAAAGAGCGCATGATAGAAACTTAATTGCTAAAGTTAATGAGTATCTGACTTTACATGATACTACTGGTCTAGATATCCAAATTTTGGCTCCGATAGAGGCTACGAAGTATTCTCTAAAGAGAATGAAAGAAGGTAAAAATACAATTTCTGTAACTGGTAATGTTTTGAGAGATTATTTGACAGATTTATTCCCTATCTTAGAACTTGGTACTTCTGCTAAGATGCTTTCTATAGTGCCTCTTTTAGCTGGTGGCGGATTATTTGAAACTGGAGCAGGTGGTTCTGCACCTAAGCATGTTGAACAACTTATTGAAGAAAACCATTTAAGATGGGATTCTTTAGGAGAGTTTTTGGCATTAGGTGCTTCATTAGAAGATCTAGCAATCAAAACTAGAGATCCTAAAATCAAGGTATTAGCAGAGGCATTATCTCAAGCAAACCAAGATTTCTTGGATAATGATAAATCTCCTAAGCGTAAAGTAGGTGAGTTAGACACGAGAGGAAGTCATTTCTATTTGGCTTATTATTGGGTCAAAGCATTAGCTGAGCAAACTAGTAATGCTGAAATCAAAGCTAAATTTGAGCCAATTTATGTTGAACTAAAAGCTAATGAAGATAAGATTGTTAAAGAACTTAACGATGCTCAAGGCAAAAAAATAGATGTTGGTGGTTACTACTTTATGGATAGTGATAAGCTAGCAAAAGTAATGAGACCAAGCAAAACTCTAAACTCAATTTTAGCTAAGCTATAGTCCTTTATTAAGTCAATTATTTCTTATTCATGCTATAATTCTTTATTAAGAATATGCAATTTCTACGATAAAATTATGAAATTTAAAACACTATTATCATTATCAGAGCTTTTTTGGAATATTTTTAAAGATATATTGGTTTTATTGTTTTTGGCTATTTTTGTATTTGTAAGTAGGGTCGTGATGATTTTTCTGAGATTAATCAATAAGGTTCTAAAAATTACTGGTATAAAAAAGCGTCTAATGCAGTAGCATGAATACAAATAAAACTTTATTTACTGATTATCTTAATCAGATACCTAGCAAACTTCGTGGCAAGTTTATATCAGCCATTAATAACAATAAGTTACCAAGACAGCAGTTACTGACTGATTTACAGCTTTTGGCGGAGCAAACTAGCCAAAAGGTCTTGCCTAAGATAACCTACTCGGATCTTCCTGTTGCTGAGAAAGTCAATGATATAAAAAAGCTTATACAGGATAATCAAGTTATCGTTGTAGCAGGAGAGACAGGTTCTGGTAAGTCAACTCAGCTGCCTAAGATATGTCTTGATTTGGGGCTAGGCAAACGCGGATTAATTGGACATACTCAGCCGAGAAGGCTTGCAGCTAGATCTATTGCTAGTAGAGTTGCTACTGAGATTGCTGATCAATCAAAAGTATCTTTTAAAATACGCTTTTCAGATCAAACTTCTGAAAATACTTTAATCAAAGTGATGACAGATGGGGTGCTATTATCTGAAATCAAGAATGATAGGTTTTTATCACAGTATGAGGTTATTATTATTGATGAGGCTCATGAAAGAAGTTTAAATATTGACTTTCTACTTGGCTGTATAAAAAAGATATTACCATATAGACCTGATTTAAAAGTAATCATTACCTCGGCAACTATAGATCATCAGAAGTTTATAGATTATTTTCAAAATGCTAAAGATATTACAATTAGTGGTAGAACATATCCTGTTGAAATCCGTTATCAAAATGATGAGGATTTTGAAGAGTTTTCATTGCAGGAAAGAATATTGTATGCTCTTGATGAACTTGGCAGGGGAGATGTTTTAGTCTTTTTGCCTACAGAAAGAGATATCCATGAAACATTAGCATATTTGAATAAACAAGATCTTAGATTTACAGAGGTTTTACCTTTGTTTTCGAGATTATCAAATAAAGATCAAAACAAAATATTCAATCCAGAAGGCTCTGTACGTAGGGTTATTTTAGCAACTAATGTCGCTGAAACATCTCTAACAGTGCCGCGCATAAAATATGTGATAGACTCAGGCTTAGCGCGAATAAGTAGATACAGCTATCGCACTAAGGTACAACGCCTACCGATAGAGAAAATATCTCAAGCAAGTGCTAATCAAAGAGCCGGTCGCTGTGGTAGATTATCAGCAGGTGTTTGCATACGTTTATATAGTGAAGAGGATTTTAATAATCGTAAAGAATATACCGATCCAGAGATTTTACGTACTAATTTAGCATCTGTTATTTTGCAGATGTTGTTTTTAAAGTTAGGAAGTATCCAAGATTTTCCATTTATAGACTCGCCTGATTCAAGATTTGTTAAAGATGGCTTTAAGCTTTTGTTTGAATTACGAGCTATCTCCGAGCTTAATTATTCAAAGCCTAAAATTACTGATGATGGAATGAAAATGGCAATTATGCCTTTAGATCCTAAGTTAGCAAAAATAGTTATAGAAGGTCATAGACAAAATACACTTAGAGAAATCGTTTCAATTGTTAGCTTTTTAAGTGTACAGGACCCGCGTGAGAGACCTCTGAATTTTCAGCAAAAAGCTGATGAAAAACATGCTGTTGATAAAGATAAATCTTCTGATTTTATAGCGATTTTAAATTTGGCAAATAGACTAAATTCTGATTTAAAAGGCTTATCAAATAGAGAGAAAAAAGAATATTTTAAAAAGAATTTTATTTCACCAGTTAGATTTAATGAATGGAATGATATCTATCGACAAATTGTTGAAGTTATTCACCAGTTTAAATGGAAGTTATCGTCAAATGAAAAGCTTAACTATGAAAACCTGCACAAAGCTATAGCCAGCGGTTTTTTGAGTAACATCGGATTTAATTATGAAAATGCTGAATATCTAGGAGCTAGGGGACTTAAGTTTTTTATATTTCCTGGATCTTCTCAGTTTAAGACAAAGCCAAAATGGTTACTTGCATCGGAGATAGTTGAAACTACCAAGACATACGCTCGTAATGTTGCAAAAATAGAGCCTGAATGGTTAGAGAGCTTAGCAGAGCATCTTATCAAAAAACACTATGATGAGCCTATTTGGAGCAAAAAGCGCAGAGCTGTTGTAGTCAATGAAAGAGTAACTCTTTATGGCTTAGAGATAGTTTCAAAAAGATCTGTACAATACGCTAAGATAAATCCTCAAGAGGCTAGAGAAATATTCATTCGAGATGCTCTTGTAAACGGTGACTTTGATTCTAAAGAGTACTTTTATCAGCAAAATCTCCAGCTTATAAACCAAGTTGAAGAACTTGAAAATAAATTACGCCGAAAAGATATCTTGGTCGATGAAGAAGTAATGTTTGCTCATTATGATAGCTTTATCCCAGATGATGTTTGTAGTGGCGCAACATTTGATAAATGGTTAAAGTCAGTTACAAAAGAACAGCAAAAGGGCTTTATCTTTGATATAGAAAATCTAATGCAGCATGATGCTAAAGAAATCACGCAACAGAAGTTTCCTGATGTCTTAACTATCGCAGATATGCACTTACCATTAGAATATCATTTTGATCCACTAGATGAGAGAGATGGTGCAACCGTTACAGTACCAATAGTTTTCATCAATGATATAAATCCTGCTGTTTTAGAGTGGGGGGTGTATGGTTTTTTGTATGATAAGATTGTCGCTTTATTACGTGCTTTGCCAAAAAATATTCGCAAAAATTGTGTGCCAGTGCCAACTTATGCTCAGGCTATATTTGAGTCAATAGATTTTGATAAGGATAGATACTCTCCTTTGAAGTCTATTATTGCCAAACATATTACGCGAATAGTTGGTTTTGTGGTTGATGAGACAGTATGGCAAAATGAGGAGCTGGAGAAGCATCTTGTGTTGAATGTAAAAGTTGTTGATGAGCATGGTAAAACACTAGCGGTTGGTAAGGATATTAATATATTAAAGCAAAAGCTCAAAAACCTTGTTGCTAAACCAAGACAAGAAATTGATGAGACGGTTTATTATGATTGGGATTTTGCAGATATTGCCATGACTAGTCAAGTCAAAGAGTACGGCATAATAGTCAAAGTCTATAACTGTCTAGAAGAGCATAAAGATGGTGTGAAGTTATCTTATAAGGCAACATTTGATGAGGCTAAGCTATGCATGCGAGAGGCTCTGAAAAGGCTAATCAAGCTACGCTTACAAAATCAGTTATCAAAAAATATCAAAAGTAATGATCTATCAAGCTTATCAATGTCACTAAAAATAAGTGACTCAAAAGATAGTGTGATTGATAAAGCTATAGATTTGAGTTTTTTTGATAATATTGAATTGCCATATACTAAAGTAGATTTTGAAAACTTCTATACTTTAGGAATGCAAAAATTTGCTTCAAATAAAATCAAAGTTGAAGCATTGCTTTTAGAAATAACAAAGTTTAAATCGCAGCTTGAAAAAAAGCTTAATGTTAAAAAAATACCACTTAATTTTATTGAACTTTTTACAGATGTTAGAAATGAGCTTAATGAGCTTTTTACAGATGATTATATGTCTCAACCTGTAGAGTTTTTACAAAGGTATAAATACTATCTCCAAGCTTCGGAGAATAGGTTAGAAAAAGCAAAATTAAATCTCCAAAGAGATCGAGGATATCAAATAGAAGTTGATGAACTAAGATCTAAATTAGCTAAAAAAATAACAGCTAATCATATTGATAAAAATGAGTTTGCTGTTGTAAAAATTTATAATCTAATACAAGAGCTGTGGATATCGTGGTATTTGCAGAATGTTAAGACCATCGAATCAGTATCATATAAGAAAATTTTAGCTTACATAAATGAGATATAGTTATGATACTTTGATATAATTAACAAACTATAGGTATTATTTTTGCTTTATGAAATATTTGTACGATAAAAGAGTTCTTAATTTTGCAGTGATTATAGTTTTGACTATTGTGACTGTTAGCTGGACTTCTTATATTTTTAAGCAAGATGTTAATGCATATCTTCTACTTTCGCTTATTTTTTTGAGATGTTTGACATCTTTTTTACTTTTGCGTGATTATATGGCTAGTTGGCGTAAGTCGACACAGAAGACTTTTTTGCGTAAAGTTTTTATCAATGTTCCTGTGTTTTTTATCGTGGCTTCTGCCTTTTATGGTCAGGTTAGATTCGCACTTATTTTCTCTGAGTTTCTATCTTATGTGTTTTTAATCAATTTGAGTGTATATTTTTATTGGTACCTTACAAATAGAAGTCAAATAGAGAAAACGAAAGCAGCTGTCATTTATGGGGCGGGTGCAGCTGGAACAAAAATAGCTCAAGAGTTATCAGCGACAGGTTATCGTATTAAATTTTTTGTAGATGATGATAAGGCGTTACAAAAGAGAAGTATTGATGGCAAGAGAGTTTTATCAAGCTCGAAATTGCGTAAAGAGCTACGTTCTTCAAGGTTTGATCTGTTAGTTGTTGCGTTGCCTAAAAGCGCTAATCATATAGTTAAAAAAATTTATAAAAAACTAGAATCAAACTTTAATCAGATTAGGATTATGCCTCCTCTTGAGGATGTACTTCAAGACGAAAGTTTTATGTCGCAACTAAAGCCTGTTTCAGTATATGATCTTCTATCAAGAGATTCTAAGAGCCTTGATCAAAAATCTATCTCAAAATTTATCAAAGATAAGGTTATCCTAGTCACAGGTGCTGGTGGTAGTATAGGATCTGAGATTGTTAGACAATGTATTAAGTATGAGGCAAAACAGATAGTTCTACTTGATCATAGTGAGTTTAATTTATATAAGATTACAGAAGAATGTCATGGATATAATATCAAAAGTATCCTATGCTCAGTATGTGATCGAGAATCATTTGCCAAAGTTTTTAGCAAATATTCGCCAAATATAGTTTTTCATGCAGCGGCATATAAACATGTCCCTTTGGTTGAGGAGAATATATCTCGAGCTATCAGAAATAATATTCTAGGCACAAAAAATGCTATAGATTTAGCTATTGATTCAGGGGTTGGCTCATTTATCTTGATATCTACAGATAAAGCTGTGCGTCCGACTAATGTTATGGGAGCCACCAAAAGGGTTTGTGAGTTATACCTACAAAATGTTGAACCAAAAAATACCAAGCTTGCTGCTGTTAGGTTTGGTAATGTGCTAGGAAGTAGTGGTAGTGTTATACCAAAATTTGAAGAGCAAATCAGAAACGGTGGTCCTGTTACTGTCACTCACCCAGAGATTACAAGATATTTTATGCTTATACCGGAAGCGTGTGAGTTAGTATTACAAGCTGGAGCTATTGCCAAAAACTCCGAAGTTTTTGTGTTAGATATGGGTCGGCCTGTTAAGATATTAGATCTTGCTAAGCAGTTTATCAAACTATCAGGTAGAGATGATATCAGTGTCGAGATAATAGGTCTGCGCCCAGGTGAGAAACTGTATGAAGAGCTACTTATTGATGAAAACGATATTGGTACTGAATACAAAGATATTTTCATTGGTAAAAGAACATTCTATGATATCAATGTATTAGAAAGTAATCTTCAAATGTTGTTTAAAGAGCAGCCAAATAAACAGTTGGTATTGTTAAAAACGATTGTTCCAAAGTTTGATCATAAGTTAAATGGGTAGATAATTATGTTGTATAAATTTCTGAAAAGATTTTTGGATATTGTTTTGTCTTTCGTGGGTTTGGTTCTTTTAAGTCCAGTATTTTTGATTGTCATATTAATGATAAAAAAAGACTCAAAAGGTCCGATACTCTTTAAGCAGAAGCGTTATGGTAAGGGTAAGAAGTTCTTTTATATATACAAATTTAGAACAATGTATATAGATACGCCTAAAGATATGCCGACACACTTATTACAAGATCCATCTAAATGTATTATAAGAGTTGGCACTTTTTTGAGAAAGACCTCTTTAGATGAGTTGCCTCAGATTATAAATATCCTAAAAGGTGAAATGAGTATCGTTGGGCCAAGACCTGCATTATGGAGTCAAGATGACTTGATCGCTGAGCGAGATAAGTATGGTGCTAACGATGTACCTGTTGGTTTGACTGGGTGGGCGCAAATCAATGGTCGTGATGAGTTGCCGATTGCTCAAAAAGCCAAACTTGATGGTGATTATGTCAGATACAAAAGTACATGGTTTGATATTAAGTGCATATTTTTGACAGTCTTTTCAGTATTTGCTAGTAAAGGCGTAGTTGAAGGTGGCACTGGTTCACTAGATAACAAAAAAGATAATAAGTAATAATGAAAAAAGTTCTAATTACTGGTTTAAATAGTTATATTGGTAATTCTTTTGAGAAGAATTGCGGAGATGATTTTATAATCGAAAAAATATCACTAAAAGATAAATCATGGCAAACATTAGATTTTAGTAAATATGATACTATATTGCATGTTGCTGGCATCGCACATACTTCAAAAGATCCTTCTTTAAAAGAAAAATACTATGCTGTAAATACTGAATTAACTTATGAGTTAGCCAAGATAGCTAAAAGCTCAGGTGTCAAACAGTTTGTGTTTGTGAGTAGTATAATTGTATACGGAGATAGTGCGCCAATTGAGCAGCAAAAAATCATTACAAAAGATACCCTGCCACAACCGGATGATTTTTATGGAGATAGTAAGCTTCAAGCAGAGCTTAAACTAAAAACTCTAGTGTCAGAAGATTTTAGTGTTGCAATAATCAGACCGCCGATGGTGTATGGTGATGGCTCAAAAGGTAACTATTCTAAGCTTGCTAGACTTGCTAAGTATGCTTTTATCTTCCCTAAAGTAGCAAATCAAAGAAGTGTTATACATATTGATAATCTTGTTAGTCAATTGAAAGATATTCTAAACAATAATTATGCAGGGACATTCTTGCCTCAAGATGATAAGTACTTTTGCACCTCAGAATTTATCAAAGAATATCGACACAAATTGGGTAAAAAAACATATCTAACAGTTATTTTTAACCCATTAATCAAATTACTGGCAACTAAGATAGGGTTTTTGAATAAAGTTTTTGGTAATATGGTATACAAGAAATAGCGTAATTAGACTGTTTTGGTTTGTAGAAAAATGCTTTTAAAAGTAATATAATTTCAGGATGTATAATTTCGTTGTCTAAAGCGATGTTAGAGGATAAGTAGTGGTAAACCTAATACTTTGTGGTGGTAGTGGTACTAGGCTTTGGCCTATCAGTAGGAAGCTCTTGCCAAAACAGTTTGTAAAGATGTTTAGTGATAAATCATTGTTTCAGTTAACTGTTGAGAGAAATTCTAGTTTGTGTGATTCGACAATGGTTGTTTCAAATGAGGGGCAATTATTTTTAGCAAAAGATCAGTTGGATGAGTTAGGTATTCTAGATAAAAGTATCTTTCTAGAAGAGCCTGTTGGTAGAGATACAGCTCCTGCAATTGCTCTGGCATGTATGAAATTAGATCCGCAAGAAATAGTATTTGTAACCCCATCAGATCATGTTATTAATGTTGATGATGAATATAGAAGTATATTAGTTCAAGCTAAGAAATTAGCAAAAGAAGGTTCTCTTGTTACATTTGGTATTACACCAACTTTTGCTAATACTGGATTTGGATATATCAAGTCAGCTGGTAATTTTGATGTAGAGAGTTTCCATGAAAAGCCAAGTGCTACTACAGCAGAGAAGTTTTTGGCAGATGGCTCATATTACTGGAATTCGGGGATGTTTATGTTTCAGGCAGGAGTTTTCTTAGAAGAACTAAAAAAATATTCTCCAGAAATATATGATGCGTGTGTTGAAGCATACGACAAAAGCGATCTAAAGAATTCAGATGCTGTCAAATATGATGATATGATGAGTATTTCAGCTAAATCTATAGATTATGCTGTTATGGAGAAATCTAACAAAATAAAGATGGTTGTTGCTGATATTGTGTGGAATGATGTGGGCAGCTTTGACTCGCTATTTGATCAATTACCTAAAGATGACAACAATAACACGATAAATAGTAATCATATTAGTATTGATAGTAAGAATAACCTGATCCATAGTGAAAAAGGTCCTAAAAAGGTTGCTACTATTGGCGTTGAGGATCTGATAGTTGTTGACAGTGGCGATGCTCTTTTGATTGCTAAAAAAGGTAGTTCACAACGAGTAAAAGAAGTTGTTGAGCTTCTAAGTGATGATCTTAAAAATATCCACTTAACAGCACATAGGCCTTGGGGTACGTATACTGTGCTAGAGGATACTCCTGGTTATAAAATTAAGAAGATAGAAGTTAAGTCTGGCAAAAGATTGTCTCTGCAGAAGCATTATCACCGTAGCGAACATTGGATAGTGGTTTCAGGTACTGCTACAGTGACTAAGGGAGATCAAGAGTTTATTGTTAGGCCTAATGAGTCTGTGTATATTCGTATGGGTGAAGTGCATAGGTTAGCAAATAATGGTAAGATTTCAGTAGTGCTGATAGAGGCGCAAGTCGGTGAATACACTGGTGAAGATGATATCGTTAGATTAGAAGATGATTTTAATAGAATTTAATAAAGTAAATATAAGGATTGCAGATGAAAAAAGTAGCATTAATTACAGGTATTACTGGTCAGGATGGTTCATATTTGGCTGAGTTTTTATTAAAAAAAGGCTATATTGTTTATGGTATCAAAAGAAGAAGTTCACTTTTTAATACTGATAGAATCGACCACTTATACCAAGATCCTCATGTTGAGAATAGAAATTTGATTCTACACTATGGTGATATGACTGATTCTATGAATCTAACGAGAATTATTGCTGGTACTCAACCAGATGAAATCTATAACCTAGCTGCGATGAGTCATGTGCATGTATCTTTTGAAACTCCAGAATATGTTGCTAATGCTGATGGTACTGGTACTTTGAGAATTCTTGAGGCTGTTAGACTTCTTGGATTAGAGAAAAAGACTAAAATCTACCAAGCAAGTACTTCTGAGCTTTATGGTAAGGTTCAAGCAATTCCGCAAAGTGAGACTACACCATTCTATCCAAGATCACCTTACGCAGTAGCTAAAATGTATGCATTCTGGATTACAGTTAACTATAGAGAAGCGTATGACATGTTTGCTTGTAATGGTATTTTATTTAACCATGAGTCTCCAGTGCGTGGTGAGACTTTTGTGACTAGAAAGATTACAAGAGCGGCATCTAAGATAGCGCTTAATCTTCAAGACAAGCTGTATCTAGGTAATCTAGATGCTAAAAGAGATTGGGGTCATGCGAAAGACTACGTAAGAATGATGTGGATGATTCTGCAAGCAGATCAACCAGAAGATTGGGTGATTGCTACCGGTCAGACTACTACAGTTAGAGATTTTGTTAAATTATCATTCGCTTATGCAGGTATACATTTAAGATTTGAAAATGAAGGTGTTGATGAGATCGGTGTGGTTGATTCTGTAGATTTAGCTAGAGCTGAAAAAGTAGGTGTTGACCTATCTCATATCACAGAAGGTCAACTAGTAGTTTGTGTAGATCCTAGATATTTCAGACCTACAGAGGTAGATCTATTATTAGGTGATCCTACAAAAGCTGAACAAAAATTAGGTTGGAGTAGAGAATATGATCTTGAGCATCTTGTAAATGATATGATGGAAAGTGATTTAAAGCTGATGACGAAGGATGTTTACCTAAAAGATGGTGGCTATAGAATAAATAGTTACTTCGAGTAATTTTTATAAATTCTAAATGCTAAATTTTAAATTCTAAGTAAAATCCATGAAAGATAATCTTATACTTGATAAATCGTTTAACTTCTCTATTAGAGTTGTTAAACTTTATAAATATCTATGTGAGAATAAGAAAGAGTATGTTTTATCTAAACAACTAGTTCGTTCTGGCACATCAATTGGTGCTAATATTAATGAGGCTCAAGCTGGTCAATCAAAAGCTGATTTTATTGCCAAAATGTGTATAGCTAGCAAAGAAGCAAAAGAAACCAAGTATTGGTGGATAAACCTTCTTATTAAGACAGATTATTTGGACAAAAATGATAAGCATGTTCAGTCAATTGTCGATGATATTGATGAAATAGTAAAGCTATTAACAAACATAATAAAAAGCTGTCAAAACAAAATTTAAATTTCTCACGAACTTGGGTGGAAAATAGATGGAAAATAATTCAAAATTCAAAATTCAAAATTCAACATTAGATAAATCTGCTAAGATTTATGTGGCTGGACACAGAGGTTTAGTTGGCTCAGCTATTGTTAAAAATCTTCAATCTAAGGGTTATACTAATCTTGTCATGAGGACTCATGTAGAGCTTGATTTAACTAATCAAAAAGCAGTTGAGGATTTTTTCAAGACTGAAAAGCCTGAGTATGTGATTTTAGCGGCAGCTAAAGTTGGTGGGATTGTTGCGAACAATACTTATCGAGCAGAATTTATCTACGATAATATTCAGATTCAAAATAATGTTATCCATCAAAGTTATGTAAACGGTGTGAAGAAGCTTTTATTTTTGGGTAGTACATGTATATATCCCAAAGAGGCTCCACAGCCTATGCCAGAAGATTGCTTATTAACTAGTCTATTAGAGTATACTAATGAGCCGTATGCTATTGCTAAGATAGCTGGTATTAAGATGTGTGAGAGCTATAATTTGCAGTATGGAACAAACTTTATATCTGTGATGCCAACAAATCTATACGGGCCTAATGATAATTTTGATCTTGAGAAGTCTCATGTTCTTCCAGCTTTGATAAGAAAGGCTCATTTAGGTAAGTGTCTTGAAAGCAACAACTGGGATGCTATTAGAGCCGACTTAAAAACTAGTCCTATTGAAGGAGTAGATCATAAATCTTCTCAAGAAGAAATCTTAGCTATACTGGAGAAGTACGGTATACAATTAAACATTGAAAATTCAAAATTCAACACTGCTATTGAAATATGGGGAACAGGTAAGCCAAGAAGAGAATTTTTATACTCTGAAGATATGGCAGATGCATGTGTGTTTTTATTAGAAAATAGAGACTTCAAAGATACCTATTTTAAAGATGCTAAAGAGATAAGAAATACTCATATAAATATCGGTACTGGAGTTGATATCTCTATCAGAGAGTTAGCCGAGCTTATCAAGAGTGTGATTGGCTTCAAAGGAGAGCTTAAATTTAATGTAGATAAACCAGATGGTACTATGGTTAAGCTCACAAATCCTTCTAAACTGCATTCGCTTGGCTGGAAGCACAAAGTAGAGCTTGAAGATGGTATTAGAAAAATTTACGACTGGTATCTATTAAAGTCTTAAATTCTAATTTAATATTCAAAGTCTTTTATTTCTCATAATATTTTTAACATACTTAGTTCTTCGATTGAAATTATGGCTGGCTATTCGTATACTATCATATAAATGTTGAGATTGTTTTATTAGGTGTTTTTATGAAAGGTATAATTCTAGCTGGTGGCAGTGGTACACGACTGTATCCAATTACAAAAGGTGTAAGTAAACAACTTACACCAATATACGATAAGCCACTTATTTATTACCCGCTTTCTGTGCTTATGTTGGCTGGTCTGAAAGATATACTTATAATTACAACAGAACAAGATCAGCCTAGTTTTAAGAATCTTTTAGGAGATGGCACTGATCTTGGCATCAATCTTGAATATATCATACAACCTAGCCCAGATGGACTTGCTCAAGCTTTTATATTAGCTGAGGAGTTTTTGGCAGGTGATTCAGCTTGTCTTGTGCTTGGTGATAATATCTTCTATGGTCATGGTCTACCAGAAATGTTTGCTGAAAGTATCCAAAATGTAGAGAAAGAAAATTGTGCTAACATTTTTGGTTACTATGTTGATGATCCAGAGAGATATGGTGTTGCTGATTTTGATGCGAATGGAAGTGTAATTAGTATCGAAGAGAAGCCGAAGAAGCCAAAATCAAACTATGCGGTTGTGGGCTTATACTTCTATCCTAGTGATGTGGTTGCTAAGGCTAAGCAAGTACAACCATCTGAGAGAGGGGAGTTGGAAATATCTACACTTAATCAGATGTATCTCGATGAAGCACGCCTTAAAGTTAAAACTATGGGTAGGGGATATGCATGGCTTGATACTGGTACACATGAAAGTATGCTCGCAGCCAGCAACTTTATCCAAACTATAGAAGACAGACAAGGGTTGAAGGTTGCCTGTCTTGAAGAAATTGCTTATGAGATGGAGTATATTTCAAAAGAGCAACTTCTTAAATTAGCTCAACCGCTCAAGAAAAATCAATATGGCCAGTATTTGATTAAAAGAGCAAAAGAGCGAGCAGTACTGCGATGAAATTTACACGGGCGCGCATTTATGATGTTGTTATTTGTGAGCCTACTGTTCACGGTGATAGCAGAGGCTATTTTGTAGAGACTTTTCGTGAAGATAGGCTCTTTGATTTCTTAGGTTATAAGATTAACTTCTGCCAGGATAATGAGTCTAAGAGCTCTTATGGCGTGCTTAGAGGCTTACATTATCAGTTAGCACCATATGGACAGACTAAGCTTGTCAGAGTGATTCAAGGTAGAGTGCTAGATGTTGCTGTAGATATTCGTAAGGGTAGTCCTACTTTTGGTCAATATGTTGCGGTTGAATTAAGTGCCGAGAATAAAAAACAATTATTAATTCCTAGAGGATTTGCTCATGGTTTTGTAGTTTTAGAAGATGATACAATTTTTGCTTATAAGGTTGATAACTATTATGCTCCTGAGTGTGATAGAGGTATTGCCTTCGATGATAAAGATATAGCTATTGACTGGCAGATACCTATTGATAAACTCATGCTTTCAGCAAAAGATAAAGTTCAGCCGAAACTCGGCGAGACATTCGATTTGTTTGAGTATGGTAAAAATTATTACTAATGCTGAATTTTGAATTGTAAATTTTGAATTAGTAGTTGATGAGTAATTTGATATAGCGCAAGATATTTAATAAGCATTAAGAATTATGAATGTATTAGTAACAGGTAGTAGTGGTCAGTTAGGCTCTGAATTAAAAGAGTTAGTGTCTAGTTCAAAATTAGAAATTCAAAATTATACCTTTATATTTGCAGATAGTAAGTTGTTAGATATAACAGAACATGAGTCTGTGCGGAGATTTATTATTGATAATAACATTGAGGCTATTATTAATTGTGCAGCATATACTGCTGTGGATAAAGCTGAAACTGATATTGAAATGGCAGATAAGATAAATCATCTTGCTGTTGCTAATATCTCTATGGTTGCAAAAGAGCATGACGTTAAGTTAGTACATATATCTACAGATTATGTTTTTGATGGCCAAAATTATAAGCCGTATATTGAAGCGGATGCTACAAACCCACAAGGTGTTTATGGTGCTACCAAGCTTGCTGGTGAACAAGCAATTTTGGATATAAATCCTAAAAACTCGATAATTATCAGAACATCATGGGTTTACTCATATTATGGTAATAATTTTGTCAAAACAATGCTTCGCTTGGGTAGAGAGAGAGACACTTTGGGTGTTGTATATGATCAAGTAGGTACTCCTACATATGCCAAAGACTTGGCAAAAGTAATATTAGAGATACTGCCAAAAAATCAGAATTCAAAATTCAAAATTTATAATTATAGTAACGAGGGTGTAATAAGCTGGTATGATTTCACAAAAGAAATTATGGTTATTGCAAATGTTGATTGTCAGGTTAATCCAATTGAAACTAAAGATTATCCAACTCCTGCAAAGCGTCCGCATTATAGTGTTTTGAATAAGAGTAAGATAAAATCAGATTTTAATATAGAAATACCGTACTGGAAAGATTCACTAAGAGACTGTATCTATAGAATTTTGAATGATGAATGTTAATCGTGAAATAAATGTTATACCCGCGAAGGCGGGTATAACATAACTAGCTGATTTAGGACAAAGATTCCCACCTGCGTGGGAATGACATAAAGGAATAAAAAATGATCTACAAACCACAAAATATAATGGTGACTGGAGCCGCTGGCTTCATAGGTAGCAATTATGTGCGTATGATGTTATCAAGATATGATGATGTGAAAATAGTATCTTATGACAAACTTACTTATGCAGGTAGTTTAGATAATCTAAAAGATCTAGAAAATGAACATAATCATACTTTTATCAAAGGAGATATATGTGACGAGACTTTAGTATATGAAACTCTTAAGAATCATAATATTGAAACTATAGTACATTTTGCAGCAGAATCTCATGTAGATAACTCAATTGCTAATCCTAAGGTATTTTTGGAGACAAATGTAATAGGTACATTTACACTTTTAAATTGTGCTAAAAGATACTGGTTGGATGAGTTAGGATTAGATGAGACTAATTGTAAGTTCCATCATGTATCTACAGATGAGGTGTATGGTACATTATCAAAAGATGATCCGGCATTCACAGAGACAAAGGCTTATGAGCCTAACTCACCATATTCTGCATCTAAAGCGGGATCTGATCATATTGCTAGGGCATATCATCATACTTATAAATTACCAGTTACGATTTCAAATTGCTCAAATAACTATGGCCCATATCAACATCCTGAGAAGCTAATCCCAGTTGTGATTAATAGCTGTATTAACCAAAAGCCTATTCCAGTATATGGAGATGGCTCAAATATTCGCGATTGGCTGTATGTGGTAGATCATTGTGATGCTATACAAACAGTAGTTGAAAAGGGTGTGATAGGAGAGGTTTATAATATAGGTGGTATTAATGAGGTTGATAATCTGACACTTATAAACACTATATGTAAGCTAATGGATGAGTATAAGCCTGAGCATGCTCCACATAATAGACTAATATCATTTGTTGAAGATAGAAAAGGACATGACTGGAGATATGCTATAGATAATAGCAAGATCCAAAATGAGCTAGGCTGGAAACCATCTCAGGATTTTGAGAAAATGTTTAAAGAAACTATTGAGTTTTATTTGAGATGAGATCCTAATATTGTACATAATAAATGAAAAATTCAGTTTTGTAGTGTTTCTAGTCTAAAAAAATTAAGATTTATTAATGTATCGATATTGTAAGGTGTATTTTTAACAATTTGACTAGGTTTAGATAACTTTATTTTACTAGATTAGACGTGATTTTATACAAATCATTATCTTTATTAGAGCCTTTCCAATTAGCTGTGTAAATTCACTTACATAAACCTCTGAATTCTATCTTCAAATTCGATAGCGAAGTAAGGCATAGCCTCATTCCAATATCTCACAGGCATAGACCATTTTTTAGTCAAATATAATGACTTGAAAACAG
>NZ_WBSX01000023.1 GCF_009823375.1 Francisella noatunensis subsp. noatunensis
GAAAAGTTGTTGGAGTTTTATAACTTTCCAGCCGAGCATTGGCAACATATTCGTTCTACAAATCCTATAGAGTCTACATTTGCTACTATAAAACACAGGACTAAACAAGCTAGAGGCTGTTACTCTAAGGAGACTTTATTGGCTGCTTTTTTTAAGTTAGCTATACAAGCTGAGAAAAAATGGCATAGATTAAATGGCTATAAGAGAATTAATGAAATGCTAAATAATGTAACTTTTATTGATGGCATTTCTGAGCATGAAGTTGACAAAATAAAACAGGATAAAAATTATGCCGCTTAATTCCCATACACTAGATTTGACAATAACTCAGAGATTTCCTAGCAGAAATTGAACAGGTTTGTAAAAGAGTCTATAGCAAGCAGAAGTTTAAATTTATAGTGCCACGCGAGCCATTTAAAATACAATTAGATCCTATCTTATTTCAGCAGGTTATTCTTAATTTGATTGATAATGCGGTTAAATTTATAGCTGCTTTTGATAAAGAAGTCATTGTTTCTCTTGTAAGAAAAGGTAATGAAGCTTGTCTTTTTGAAGTAAGGATCAAGGTATTGGCTTAAAAGAGATAAATATGGAGAAGATATTTACAATTTTTCATAGAATTGAAAAAAGGGATAGCTATACCCATGGTAACGGTTTAGGTTTGGCTATATGTAAAGGGATTGTTGCTGCACATAATGGTAAAATACGTGTTTATAGTGATGGCGAGGGTAAAGGAAGTGTTTTTAAAGTTACATTACCTTTGCAATTAAACTTAAATAATAAGTAAATATAGATAGTTTAAATATGATAAAAAAATACTAATAGTAGAAGATGAACCACAAATTAAGAAGCTTTTAGAAAAAACTTTTTTGGTACTAGGGTATGATGTTGAGAGTGCACCAACAGCTTCAATAGCAACTAGCCTACTAGGGCAATATCATCCTGATGTTGTCATTCTTGATCTTGGACTTCCTGATCAAGATGGTCAAGACTGGCTTAAGGCTGCAAGAGTTAGTAATGACGTACCTATTATTGTAGTGTCAGCAAGAAATGATACAGAAGAGGTTGTCAAAGCTTTAGAAAATGGTGCAAATGATTACGTTAAAAAGCCTTTTGATATGCCTGAGCTGATTGCTCGAGTTAGAAGGCAGCTGATCCCTGCTACTAAAAATGATCTTGAAATAGCTAATGTATATAGCTTTGATAATCTCATAGTTGACTTAAATGATCATAAGGTTATTTTGGATAACCAAGAAATTCACTTATCAAAAAAAGAATTTTCGATTTTGAGCTATCTAGTCAGACACTCTGGTAAGTTAGTAATGCAGAATGCTATTTTGCATGAGGTTTGGGGAGATTGCTATGGAGATGGGGCTCAGTATCTAAGAGTGTATATTGGACAGTTAAGGAAGAAGCTTTCTGCCTGTAAAAAGCAACCATTAATTGTTACAGAAAATGCTATAGGCTATCGCTTTATACCAGCTGACTAGAAAGTATACTTATAATTTATAAGCTCATCTTTTTTTGGTCCGGATATTTTCCACATTAGACTAATCTCACTCTCTAAATTGTAAAGTTCAGCTGAATATAAATCATCAACACATATATGTTCTTGTTCACTACACCAGTAGTTATCTCCTATATGTATTAAGTCAAAAAGCTTGATGAGATTGTTATAACCAAATCGAGCATGAGATAAACTTATGCGCTGTGGATTTATCTTTTGCCAGATATATTCGTTAGAAATACTTATAGGTTTATTTGAGCTATTTAGTGTAAAGCAACCTTCTTCTTTGAAGTATATACAATTATCTTTTTGTTGAGATGTAACAGTACCATATCCATCTCCATTCCAACCTGTTTGAGAGTTTTTGCCGCTCTTGGACTCATACTTAAAGTGCTGTATATTAAGTAGCTTAGAGAATAGTTCCATAGTGTTAACAAATTTGGTTTTTATGACCGTGATTATATGAAAAAATTGTTAGATAAGTCAGCATTATTTGCTTAGTTGTTAAAATAGAGTTATTATTTCAGCGCTTAATAAAAAATTATAATAAATTTTATGAACTCCAAATCTATCGGCTCAGTTTTTTTGATAATAGGTACTACTATTGGAGCAGGAATGCTATCTTTACCTTTGATAGTTGCTTCATGTGGATTTACTATGGCGATAATTCTTCTTGTATTATCATGGAGTGTGATGTATGTAACAGCTATTAAGCTATTGAGAGTTTGTGCAGAATATCCTCTTGGAGTTAATTTCACAACAATGATGCAGTCAAGAGTATCTAAAGGGTATCTGATATTTTTTACGGTAATTTATTTGTTATTGCTTTATTCATTAATGTCAGCATATACAACACAAGGCTCATCATTAGTAGCTACAATCGGAAGTCTTGAAGGTTCTTCGAAATTTGACGTAGCGTTAGCGGCTATTATTTTTACGCTAATATTTGGTACTTTAATGTTTAGCTATAGAGTGAGTGACTATGCAAATAGGGCTTTTGTAATACTTAAGTTTGTGTTTTTTGCAGTAGCTGTCGTTATTATGTTGCTGTATATAAATACGAGTTATTTAAGTAGAGCACCTCTTAGTTTTTCGGCATTTATATTCGCATGGCCAACACTTTTGCCATCTTTTGGTTTTCATAATATAATTCCTGTTCTTTATGAGTATCAAAAAGGAGATATTAAAAGTCTAAAAAAAAGTATACTTATAGGCAGTTTATGTGTTTTGATTATATATGTAATTTGGATTTTATTAGCTTTGGCTCTTATTCCTCAGCAAGGTTTGCATAGTTACCAAACATTATTTATGTCTAATAATAATACTCCTATGGGACTTGCTTCAGAAATTAGACAAGTCTCGGGCTCTGATTTTTTAGAAACTGGTCTAAATGCATTTATCCATATAGCTATCATTACATCTTTTATTGGTGTTGGAATTTCTTTGATGCATTATATTCGTGATTTATTCTCTCGTTATAATAAGAAAATAACTAATTTAGCATTAGGTCTTGTTTGTTTCATTCCGCCTTTAGTATTTACTGTTTTCTACCCTAGAGGGTTTATACTTGCGTTACAGTATGCTGCAATATTCGCTGTAATAATATTTGTTTATACGCCAGCATTTTTAAGTAGAAAGGCAGATCTTAAGGTGTATTATTCAAATATCTATGTGATATCAATGGGAAGCATAGTAATATTTTTTCAAATTTTTAATCTGTGTTTCGATATCAATCCATTTACTGGTTTTTAAATAGTCGATGATAATTTAAGCTAGAACATATATAATGTATGATTAGCATTTTTATAAGTATAAGATTATAGAGTTATGAGATTCGTAGATGAAGTAGTGATTGAGCTTCAAGCAGGTAAGGGTGGTAATGGTTGTGTGAGCTTCCGTAGAGAAAAATATGTTCCTCGTGGTGGACCGGATGGTGGAGATGGCGGTCATGGGGGTAGTATTTATCTCAAGGCAGATGAGAATGTAAACACTTTGATTGATTATCGTTACAAAAGAGAATACTACGCTGAAAATGGACGCCCAGGAGAGGGACGTAACTGTTATGGTAAAGCTGGTGAGAATATGTATCTAATAGTACCTGTTGGTACTAGTGTATTTGATCTTGAAACGAACAAAAAAATTGGTGAAGTTTTAAATAATGGTGAAACTCTTAAGCTAGTTTCAGGAGGTAAGAGAGGGATAGGTAATACCCACTTCAAGAGTAGTACAAATCAAGCTCCACGAAAGTTTACTTTAGGTGAGGAAGGTGAATATAAAGAAGTTCGCCTAGAACTAAATTTGTTAGCAGATATTGCATTGTTAGGCTTGCCAAATGCTGGTAAATCAACACTTATTAGTTCAGTATCTGAGGCTACACCAAAAGTTGCTGATTATCCATTTACAACTATGTACCCTCATCTAGGAGTGGTTAAAGTCGGTGTAGATAGTTTTGTAATGGCGGATATCCCTGGTGTAATTGAAGGTGCTGCTGAAGGAGCTGGGCTTGGTCTTAGATTTCTGAAGCACTTAACTCGAGCAAGATGTGTATTACACGTAGTAGATGTTTGTCCATTTAATGAGTCAGATCCTGTAGATAACTATTTTGCAGTTGAGAAAGAGCTTAAAAAATATAGTGAAGAACTATATAATAAGCCTAGATTTTTAGTTATTAATAAGATTGATTTGTTGGCTGATGAAGTAGAAGAAAAGTGCCAGGAGTTTGTCAAACAGATAGGCTATGAGGGTAATTATCACATGATATCGGCAGCTATGAAAAAAGGAACAGAAGAATTAGCTAAAAAGCTTAATGAGTTTTTACAGAAGCAAGAGTAAATGATAGATGAAAATAAAGAATCTAATATTTGGTTCACCAATTCCTAATGCAAAGCAACAAGATCAAAAAATAGGTTTATTTGCCGGATTTGCAATATTATCATCAAATGCTTTATCTTCAGTTTCTTATGCAACTGGAGAAGTTTTTATAGTTTTAGCTACAGCAGGTGCTGCAGCTGTTTCACAATACTCTATAGGAGTATCTGTGATGGTTATACTATTGATGCTATTGATGGGTTTCTCTTATGCTCAAGTCATAAAAGCGCATCCAGAGGGAGGCGGATCTTATTCAATAGTAAAAGCACATTTTAGTGAAAGATTAGTTTTACTAACTTCAGCATCATTGATTATTGATTATATACTTACTGTGGCAGTTTCGGTTTCAACAGCTGCAGTAGCTATTAGTTCAGCATTTCCAGGATTAGAGAATTATAGTACTAAGTTAGCCTTATGTTTTTTAGTATTTTTGATGGTTATGAATTTAAGAGGGGTAAAATCTACAGCAAAAATCTTTGTGTGGCCAACTTATATGTTTATTGTGTCAATAATTGTGATGATAATAGTGGGTATATATCAGTATAATCATGGCACTCTAGAGACTTTCAGCTATAAAGAAGATTATCTTAATCAAATGCAAGCATCGATGGGTGTTTTGACAATAACACTAGTTCTTAGAGCTTTTTCTTCAGGAAGTTCAGCTTTGACTGGTATAGAGTCTTATGCTAATGGTGTTTCTGCTTATAGGTCGCCAGGACTATCTAAGGCTATTGTTGGGCTATTACTAATGGTTTTCTTATCTATTGTAATGTTTGCTGGAGTTACCTTTATTGCTGCAAAAACACAGATACTTCCTAATTTCTCTGAAATCGTTCTATCTCAGGTGGCTCACCAAGTTTTAGGAAATGGATTTTTTTATTACTTTTTACAAGCATCAACATGTTTGATTTTGCTTATGGCTGCTAATACATGCTTTACAGGGTTTCCTATTCTTGCTGCAATTATGAGTAAGGATAATTATTTACCTGAACAGCTTCAGCGTCTAGGTGATAGATTTGCTTTTAGAAATGGTATTCTTATTTTGACAGTTTTATCAGCTATTTTAGTTATTATTTTTGATGCTAAAGTTAGTAGATTAATCCCTTTATATGCATTCGGTGTTTTTATTGCATTTACTCTTTGTCAAGCAGGTTTAGTCAAATACTGGTATAAAAATAAGCGTATTTATAAGAGTTGGGGCTTAAGAGCCTTTATTAATGCTTTTGGCTGTGTAGCAACCTTTGTTGTGTTGATTACTATTATTGAGAGTAAATTCTTTGAGGGCGTTTGGATTGTAATAATTGCCATATTTATAATAATGTATGGTTTATATTCAATTAAAATGCACTACATTAAAAGAGAACATAATCTAGCTTTAAGTATCGATGAGGCTGTCGTAAATGCATGTATACATGAGAATTTAAAACCAAAAATAGTTATATTAATCTCTCGTATTCACCGTGGTACAATAGATGCGTTGACATTGGCGAGAAATATCTCTGATGATATAACACCAGTATTTGTTTCAGCAAATGAAAAGAAAATAGAAAAAATAAAGACTGAGTGGAAGAATCTTGCATTCAAAGAAAAGCTTCTCGTTATGCGACCAGTTTATAATTCATTTATCACACCTGTATTACAGATTTTGCATAAGAATGATTTGAGAGATCCTGAAAAAGGATATTCTGTAGTAATAATTCCTGAGGTTGTAAATACAAAATGGAGGCACTTCTTATTACATAACCAAAATTCGCGCATGGTTAAATTAGCTATTGCTGCAATGGATAAAAAAGATAATAAGACAGCTACTAGAGTGGTTATCTCTGTACCGTATAAGGCAGAATAACGGATGTTGAGATTTTTTAGAAATTTTTGGCATATATCTGATTTTTTCTGGAAAAGTAAGTACGGTAAAATAGCTTTAGCAATAGTAGTCTTGTTGCTAGTTCTTGAGGGACTTGGTGTTGCTCTGAGTGTTTACTTAAACTCTTGGAATGTTGGGTTCTATAACTCAATTCAAGAATACAACAAAGCATTGTTGATACATCAATTAATCATTTTTACTGTCTTAATATCATTAATGATGTTCAACTTCTTTCTATCATATTTAGTTAAGCAGTTTTTTGTCATTTTTATCCGTAAACCAATGACTGATTTTTATACTAAAAATTGGCTGTACTCACGATCATACTATAGAAGTAAACAGGTTGATAATCCAGAAGAAAGGATTGATGAAGATGTCACAAGATTTATTACCGATTCACAGTCATTATTTTTAGGAATCACAAGAAGTATTTTTAGTTTTTTCTCATTTGCGGTAGTTTTGTGGGGATTATCAGGAGACTATACTTTCAATATTTTAGGTGTAGATATTACCATCTATGGCTATCTTTTTTGGGTGGCTTTTTTATTGGGTCTTTTGAATATTGTTGTAGTATTTTGGGTTGGTAGACCCTTGAAAAAGTTAGTGTATCAAAAACAGAAGTTACAAGCTAACTTTAGATACCACTTATCGACCATTAGAAACAATCGACTCTCAGTTAGAGATTACAATGCTGAAAGATATGAGTATGCTCGTTCTAGACGGAATTTCAAAGCAATTGTAACTAACTTCTATAGTTTAATGTTCCGTAATGCAAAAATAGATGTTGTAAATACGCTATTTAGTCAAGTCTATGCAATTATTGGTACAATCTTGTCATTACCTAGATATTTTGCAAAACAGATAAGCTTTGGTCAGATGATGCAGGTAAACTCAGCAGTAATGCAAGTGATATTTCCAATGGTTTATTTGACATATGTATATGAGACCTTAGCTAGCCTAAGAGCTAGTATGTCACGACTTACAGAGCTAAAGCATGAAATATCCTCAGGAAAAACAAATTCTGATGAGATAGATATGCTTAATTGCGAAGAAAGTATTTTAGAGGTAAATAGCTTTTCGTTGCAAAAATCACAAAACTCACCATTCTTGTTGGATAACATATGTTTTAGGCTAAAGAATCAAGAAAGATTGCTTATAAGTGGCCATTCTGGCATTGGTAAAAGTACTCTGTTAAGAGCTATTGCAGGGGTGGGGTGTGGTAGTCATGAAGGAGATATTATCTTTGCCAAGAAGTGTCTCAAGATTTGTTTATTGCCTCAGAAACCTTATTACCCTGAAGATGATTTTAAGCGAGCTATTTTTTATCCAATACAGTCGGGAATACCTTCAGATGATAAGTTTATCGAGATTCTTGAGTTATTAAATGTCGGCTACTTAGCAAAATACATAAATACAATAAATGATTGGCGAAATTTTCTATCGTCTGGTGAGCAGCAAAAGCTTAATTTCTGTAGGATTTTTGTTAAAGAGTATGATTTATTATTACTTGATGAGGCAACTTCAAATATTGATATAAACTCTGAAAGAAAAATATATGAAATTCTACAAGAAAAAGGATTTACATATATCTCAACAAGTCATAGTGAGAGAGTAAGAGAATACCATGATAGCTTTTTAGATTTTTCTAATGATTGATTAAAAGATGGATAATAATACTAGCGAAATAGCCTATGGCAATAACCCAAGTCCACTTGAGGTGTCCCATAAAAGTATATTTACCTTTAGATTTACCCATCACAGCAACACCTGCTGCTGAGCCTATAGCTAGTAAGCTACCACCAACCCCAGCAGTTAGAGTTATTAGTAACCATTGAGCATGTTCCATTGTTGGATTCATACTAAGGACAGCAAACATAACAGGGATGTTATCAATAATTGCTGAAAGTATGCCAATAATTGTATTTGCTTGAGTATGTGCAGAGAAAAGGCTTGGTGCAATTGATTGCATATCTGTATAGATATATTGAGATGCTAAACCAAGATAGCCTAAAGCTGCTAGTCCCTGTACAGAAACTAATATTCCATAGAAAAACAATAGTGTATCCCACTCTGCTTCTTTGACTTTATCAAAAATATCAAAAGCATGTGGCGGCATTTTGTGTTTTTTAGGACTCCTATTCTCATAGGCAATTTTCAGTCCGTAGATATAGTTATAAATCATTACATATCCGAAGCCAGTCATCATTCCTAATGATGGTGGTAAGTGAAGTAAATGCTCAAATGATACAGCAGTAGCGATCGTTAATATAAATAGCAAAATAACTGGAATAGCACCACGTTTAAGTTCTACTTTTTCCTCTATTATCGATTGAGACTCCATTTTTGGTATAAAAAAGCTCATGATAATAGCTGGTACTAAGAAGTTCACTAATGATGGTACAAATATAGCAAAGAATTCTGTGAATTTTACAACTCCAGTCTGCCAGACCATCAGCGTAGTAATATCTCCAAATGGCGAAAATGCTCCACCTGCATTTGCTGCAACTACAATATTAACACAAGCCATAGTTATGAACTTTTTATTGTCTTTGCCAATAGATATTACAACAGTACTCATCACTAGAGCAGTTGTTAAATTATCAGCAACTGCCGATAGAAAAAAAGCTATAATGCCGGTAAGCCAAAATGTTGCTAGATATCCAAAGCCAGCTCTTAGTAGTGTACTTTTTAGCTTAGCAAAGACATTTCGATCTTCCATTAGATTGATATATGCCATTGCGACTAATAAGAATAATAAAAGCTCACCATACTCAGTCATAATATGGTCAAAGTTTGAATGTACAATATTGTCCGCGCCAACTGATTTGCCAACTATTGCTACTAATGTCCATATAATACCTGCTGCGAGGATTACAGGTTTAGACCTATTGAGTTTAGTGAAGTCTTCGGTCATAACAAATAAATAAGCAATTACAAAAACCACAACAGCAGCAATTGCTAGTGGTTGGTCAATAACATGAACACTCACCGCACTTAGAGACTTAGCCCCTTCAGCAAATGATAATATAGGTAACATGCTTGTAAATATTATAAGTAGGAGTTTTTTAAACATTATATTTAAATAAAAATTATCGGTGGCGCTATTATAACATTGTCAGCTAGAGAGTTAAGAAAATAAACTAAGCTTTTAGCTTTGGTAGTACTACTATACTAAATGAGTAACATATTTATATTAATCTGATATAATAACCCGCTACTTACATATAAAATACAAGGGGTGTTTCTATGTGGAAATATTCTCCAATTAAAACTATTCTTATTCTAGGGCCTATGGTTTTTGCTTTTGCATTAGCTATGGATGTCTATATGCCTGTTCTACCAGATATGCGAGAAGCTTTTAATACAACTCAGCAAATGGTGCAAGTCACATTATCTTTGTTTTTGGTTGTTACCGGAGTTGGTCAGCTTATTCTAGGACCATTATCAGATCAATTTGGTAGATTCAAAATTATTTTAATATCATCTATTATATTTTTGATAGGGTCGGTTTTATGTGCAACCTCTCAAAATATTGAGTTTTTGATATTTTCGAGAGTTGTTCAGGCTGTGGGTTGTTGTGGTCTATCAGTATGTGCTTTTGCAATTATTAGAGATGCATTCTTCGGTAAAACAAGTTCGATGATATATAGTTTTATTAATGCGATAATCTCTGTTTCACCAATAGTAGGGCCACTAATTGGAGTGCAGTTAGCGATACATTTTCCATGGTATTCAGCTTTTATATTTCTGACTATATTAGCTTTTGTTTCATTTTTGATAATCGTATTTTTTGTCAAAGAAAGCTTACCTATAGAAAGACGCAAGAAGATGACTTGGAGTGTTTTTGCGAGATATTTACATGTGTTAAAGTCTTTACAATTTTGGGCGTATTCGCTAGCAGCTGTATCAGGAATGGTGTCGTTTTTTATATTATTTTCAATGACACCATATATTATTAATTATTTGGGTTATCCAATTTCAGAGATATATATTGTATTTGGCTCAGCAGGTGTGGCATTTCTGATAGGTTCAATATTTGCTGGAGTTATTGTTAATGCACTTGGTGTCTATAACACTGCCTTTCTTGGTGTGGTGTGTGTGTTTATTGCAGGTGTTTTGTCATTTAGCATATATGAAATATGGGGACTAAGTTTATGGGGCTTTTTTGCTCCGTGTTTCTTAGCTATATTTGGTTGTGCCCTTACCGCAGGTACTGGCGCTAGTGGTAGCATGGAGCCTTTCTATGAAATGGCGGGTGTTGCAGCAGCATTATTTGGAACTATGGAGTTTGCTATTAGTGGAACTATAGGCAGCATAGCTATGTTATTCCCAGCAACTAGCTCTTTACCAATAGCAATTACAATGATTATTATTTCTATTATTGCGGCTTCATTGTTAATTCTAGTCAAAATCATACAGACAAAAGAATAGCTAATATTTGTAAATGTTACTTATGCTAAAAATATTAAAAACTATATTTAGTACAGTCAAATCGATATGGAGCTCTTACTGGAACTGGTATATGGATTCGTGGAGAAGAATTGCTCCAATAAGATACCTTGGTATTTTTCTTATGATATTGATAATAATATACGAAGTTTTCTTTAAATCTTAACTTAATAATGCTCGTGAAGCATAGTCTTATGAACTGTGGTTAGTTTCTGTCAATCTTTAAGCTTTAATATGCATATATGCATGACAGCTATGCGCATATAGATATTTTTATCTATTTTGAAATAAATTAGAATCACTGGTATTGAGTCATCATAACCTTAATTATTGCCTTTTGAATAAATATAGATGTTCTTATAGATCAAAGGCAAAAGTTAGATACTCTAATTTCAATAATTGATTGTATAAGAAACCAAAGGATAAACTATGAAAAAAACATCACTGGTTGTAGTGGCGCTATTTACGTCAACATTAGCCTTAGCAACACCATTCACTTTGAATATTGATAATCAATCTGAAACACCGGGATTGCAGCTTCATTCATCTACTGATGGGGATAAGAATCTTGAAAAAGGCATCAATACTTTTAATCTTGATACTCAAAATCAGTATGAGATCCGTATACCAAATGTTCAGATAATACGATCATTGAAGCAAGATGCAAGCTTTTTTACTATGCAGAGTGTTCCAATGAATCCACAATATTATCAAAATTTGAATGTTGAAATCTCATCTCCGAATGGTTCATACAAAACTGTAACACCAAAGCAAGCTAATGGCATATGTAGTATTGATACTCAAGGGCAGGGCATTACTTGTAGAATATCAAAAGTAGCACCAAGCGAGCTTAATATTACCCTCACAGGAGGTAAAGCTCCTGAGCCAATAGCTGAGTATACTTACGATGCGGGTGTTTGGGATGGTTCAAAAATATATCAAGTCAAATATAATCCAACTTTGTACCCTAAAGTAATATATTCGGTAGATGGAGGAAAGAACTATATGTCATATGTAGCTTGTTGGTATGCAGATGCTTCAAATACTCCAGGAAATGGTGATCCTTGGAGAGAGTACGATCCATCAAAAAATGTTTGCTCGTAAAATCTCCATGATTAAAACTATACTCTAAAGCTATCTAGACACTATTTATTTCATAAATTTCTTATCATTAAGGCGAACTTCATATCATCAGATGTGACATTATCAAATCTAACTTTAGCTTGATAACCACTACCTTTTGCCTCTTCCATAGGATTACCATCTTTGTCTAGCATATTGTCTAGTATTATCTCACGACTACCAGATGGCAACATAAGTTCGATACTATCGCCGATTTTCATTTTGTTACGGACATTGATATCAGCATAGCCAGTATGCTCATCGAAGTTTGTTACTTCACCAACAAACTGTTGAGTAGAACTACGTGAGTCTGAGTTTTCATACTTTTGATACTCATCATGAACATGGCGACGATAGAACCCTTCGGTATAACCTCTGTGAGCTAGACCTTCAAGTTTATCCATAAGCGTCATGTCAAAAGGCTTGCCTGCAAGAGCATCTTTGATAGCTTGATCATATAACTGAGCTGTTCTAGCGGCATAGAAAAATGATTTTGTACGACCCTCTATCTTAAAGCAATCAACACCCATTTTCATCATTGCTTCTACATGTTGTATAGCTCTTAGGTCTTTTGAATTCATAATATAAGTACCATGCTCATCTTCAAACATTGGGTTATATTGTCCTGGCTCTTTGTCATTATCAATAAGCACTACTTTATCGGAAGGTGTACCTATACCAAGAGTTGACTTGACTTCAACAGGCTCGAAATCCCCCCATTCATTTTGTTTTGCTTCAGCAACTTTGTAATTATTGCGACAAGCATTATTACATACACCTTGGTTAGGATCTCTATGACTGTAGTATCCTGATAGTAGACACCTACCTGAGTAAGCCATACATAATGAGCCATGAACAAATGTTTCAATTTCGATATCTGGAACATGCTCTTTGATCTCTGCGATTTCTTTTAGAGATAGTTCTCTTGATAATACAACGCGTGTAATACCAAATTTTTGCCAAAATCTAACAGTTTCATAGTTCACAGCATTGGCTTGAACTGATAAATGTATCTCTTGGTCTGGGAAGTTTTCTCTAACTAGCATAATCATACCAGGGTCTGACATAATCATTGCATCAGGTTTAAGAGCAAGTACAGGAGCTATATCTTTGATGTAAGTTTTGATTTTAGCATTATGTGGAGCTATATTATTAGCTAGCATTATCTTCTTGCCTTGCGCATGAGCTTCAGTAATTGCTGTCTCAAGAGTTTCTAATTTTGAGGAATAGAAAGTCAAAGATTAGAATAGGTCTGTTACCAATATTTTGAAAAAAGTATCTTTGATGCAATAAATAGATGTATAGATAATGAAACTATATTTGAATATGATTTAAAAGTTTGTAAAAAAACTCGATTAATAGAAAAACTAGAGAACAATGACGTAGATGTTGTATTGGCAGTAATGAGCGATGAAGAGGTACATGACCTTAAGAATAAAGGTTATAATGTCAAGTTATACAATAGAATTGATTTTGAAATGTATGTTTCAAAAAAGTTATTAAAGCGTTATGGTAGTTTAGAGACAGTTTTTAGAAATTCAGTTTTAATTTTAGAAAGTAAATATCGAGATAAATTTCGTTTATCAAATGTAATAAGCTTTGATTGTTGTTTAAGTGTTTATAATGCAATAATACAAGGAGTTGGTTATGGTTTTTTACCAACGTTTCTTGTTAAATCTGAACAACATAAAGATTTAGTTAATATGGATACTGAGTTATCGTTAGCTAGTCTTGATAGTTATTATGTTTATCAAACAAAGGAGTCAGCAAAGATCGATACTATTAAAAATCTCTTTCAAATATCTTAATAATATTAAATGGCAAAAATTAGCAAGGTTCCTTTTACCGTGGTATTATGATATTATCTTTTTTCTAAATAGTAGATGAAATTTACTTCTTAATATTAATAGGGGCTAATATGAATTTTGAGCTTGCTAGAGAGAATATGGTAAAGCAACAAGTCCTCACTGAAGGTCTTTCTTTAGATGGTGTTGCAAAGATTATGGCAGATGTCCCTAGAGAGATTTTTCTACCCAAAGAATATCAATCTTTAGCTTACTGTGATACTAATCTTGTGATAGATGATAGAGAGCTTAGATGCCCCATGTTTACAGCTAGGCTAATAGAAGCTTTAGCCATGAAAAAAACTGATAATGTATTAAAGCTTGGTTTAGAAACAGGGTATCCAGTAGCCTTAATAGCAAAGCTATGTAATAGTGTTGAGCTTGTTGATTATGATGAACAAAGATTAGCTATAGCAAGACGTAATTTAGCAAAAATAGATGTCTATAATGTCGAGTTTAATAGTGCTGAGCATCTGACAAATATCATAAAAAATGCTAAAAAATATAACTGTATATATATATCAAATGTTGTAGAAGAAAATGAGGTGGATGAGTCTTTATTAGATCTTCTTGAAGTCGGTGGTAGATTGGTTTTTGTTGTCAGAACTGATGTGTGTGACAAAGCCTATCTCATAACTAAAGCAGTAAAAGAAACATACCAGAAGAATTTTCTTTTTAATGTTTATAATAGATAAAAAAGTATGAAGAAAATAGCACTATATATTTTGGGTTTTTTGGGAGTTTTTATGGTTTTTGCCAACGAGGATACTCCTGTGCTAGAATACAAATATGCCGGAAGACCTCTTGGTACAGATATAACTCAGAATCCATATAGTGTAGAGAAACAGTATGCTAAGGCTGATGAGATTAAAGTAGATAACAAATTCTATGATCTTAAAAAAGCTGATGAAGTTGCAATGGTTGGTAATACTGAAGATAAATTCTATAGTCTAGTTGATATCTACAAGCTAGCTGCTGAGCATAATGCAGATTATCAAGCTGCTAGATCAACATTTGCAGCTAATGTTGAAACAGTGCCTGCAGCATTGGGTGCATTATTACCGCAGATTGATTTTAACTATAATCTTAGACGCAATCAGTTCGGTGGTAGAGTTAATGATACAGCAAACAATCTTAACTTTAGTGGTTCTCAAGTGCTTTTTGATTGGAGTAAATGGAAAACATATACTCAAGCTATGTACTTGCAAAAATCTTATGCAATGATTTATGCAAAAGCAGAGCAGACTCTTATCGTTGATACTGTAACAGCATATTTTGAGCTTCTTAGAGCAGAGCAGGCGCTACAATTTCAGTTTGCAAACGAAGCATGGAACAAGAAGTTATATCTAACACAGAAGTATCAATATAACTTTGGTATGGTTTCGTACGCAGATTTTAAAACTACTGATGCTCAGTATCGTCAGGCTATTGCTGATAGAGTTAATGCTCAAATGAATTTCATTAATGCAAAAGCAGTGATGGCTAAACTTATTGGTAAACGTATAGGCTCTATATTATATATTTCAAAAGATACGGAGTTTGGTAATCCTGTACCAGATGATATCAACTACTGGTTAAATACTGCTGAGAAATATAATCTTGATATTGCGCAGAAAAAATTTGAGTATGAGGCCGCTGGCGAGGGTGTAGGTATTGAGTGGGGTAATTTTTTTCCTAAGGTTAATTTAACTGGCGGTATATTAATGTCACGAAATGCACTTTCTGGTAATCCTCAGCAAACTGTACGAATTCCTACTAAGTATGATGTTGCTAATGTTGGTGGTGAAGCTAATTGGAACTTATTAAGAGGAGGTTCTGATTATGCGAAGCTTAAACAAGCAAGTTATAATAATCAAGCAGCTAATTATGCATTACTTCAAACACAAAGAGAGGTTTATGCTGGTACGGTAGAGGCATATCAAACGGTTGTTTTAGATGCTGTCAGAATAGATGCTTATAGAAAGTCAGTTTATGCTGGTATTGCTTCTGTAAAAGCGATATTAGCTGGCTTTGAGGCTGGTACGCAGACTATCGTTGACTTACTTAACCGTCAGGCAATACTTGTACAAGCCCAGCTTTCATTTGCAGATGCTATATTCAACTATGTTGAGGACTATGTTAGATTGAAGCAATTGCAGGGTGGTTTGACTTATAAGGATGTTGAGTACATAAACAATATTCTTGGTAAAACAGATATAATATCGCAAATTGCAACGGAGTAATTACTTCAGTGTCTCAAGTTTCAGCTTTTATTTTAGATTTTGAAAAATACAAAGCTGAGGATCTTAGAAATTATCTTTCTTCTAAAAATAATATTGATTTGCTAAAGCTAAATAACAAGCAGAAAATATTTTCTCAGTTTATTCGTTATTTTGTATTAGAGAAATTTTATGATATTGCTACCCCAATATTTGAGTATAAGCATGATAAGCCATATTTGCAGGATTATAAGTTATATTTCAATATAACTCATACTAAAAATAAAGCGATAATAGTCTTTGCGAATAAGGATATAGGTGTTGATGCAGAGGAGATATCCTCAAAGAGGAATGTTCTTTTGATAGCAGAGCGATATTTCACTAAACAGGAGTATCAAAGTTTAAAAACTAGCGAAGACACATATAATCAGTTTTATAAATTATGGACATTAAAAGAAGCTCAGGTAAAAAGAAGTGCTTTAGGTATTGCTAGGGGGCTGTCTGATGCAAACTTTAGTAAGCAAAATACACGATGGATAAGTAATAACTATCCGGAAGATTTTTTTACTTTCAATTATCAAGAGTTAATAATTTCGATTTGTTGTCAAAATATCACTAATCAAAAAATAGATTTATACGAAATTCAGAATCTTGAATTTATAAGAATAAACACTACTAGGGGGTAGTTTTATGGCTTTACATGCCAAAAATAATATGAAACATAAGTTGTATAAAGAATCATTGCCAAAATTTGAAATTCCCAAAAAATCAAATGATGCTTTCGAAGCATATCAACAAATCAAAGATGAGTTAATGCTCGATGGTAATTCAAAGCAGAATTTGGCGACATTTTGTCAAACAGAAGTTGATGATTTCATTCACAAGCTTATGGATGATTGCATTGATAAAAATATGATTGATAAAGATGAATATCCTCAAACTGCAGAAATAGAGTCGCGATGTGTCAATATATTAGCAAACCTATGGAACTCTTCAGCAGAAAATGCAATTGGCTGCTCAACTACTGGCTCATCTGAAGCTGCTATGCTTGGCGGTATGGCGATGAAATGACGCTGGAGAGATAAGATGAAAGCACAAGGTAAAGATTATACAAAACCTAATCTTGTCACAGGACCTGTGCAAGTCTGCTGGCATAAATTTGCTAGATATTGGGATATTGAGCTTAGAGAGATTCCAATGTCGAGTGAAAGTTTAATAATGACTCCAGAAACTATGCTTAAGTACTGTGATGAAAATACAATCGGAGTTGTGCCCTACTTTGGGTGTTACCTTTACAGGTCAGTATGAGCCTGTTGAGGCTGTTTGTGAAGCACTTGATAAATTTGAGAGAGAGACAGGTATTGATATTCCAGTACATGTAGATGCTGCTTCAGGAGGCTTTTTGGCACCATTTGTAGAGCCTGAGCTGAAGTGGGATTTTAGATTACCAAGAGTTAAGTCAATTAATTCATCAGGACATAAGTTTGGCTTATCGCCATTAGGAGTGGGTTGGGTTGTTTGGGCAGATAAGAAATACTTGCCTCAAGATTTGATTTTTAATGTTAATTATCTTGGTGGTGATATGCCGACATTTGCTTTGAATTTCTCTCGACCTGGTGGTCAGATAGTTGCCCAGTATTATAATTTTGTCAGGCTTGGTTTTGAAGGGTATAAAAATATCCATAAGCTTAGTTATGATGTTGCAAAATATATTGCTAAAGAAATTAAGGGTATGGGTATCTTTGATATTATTCATGCTGGCAAATGTGTTATTCCTGCGGTGAGTTGGTCACTTAAGGCAGGCAAAAGTTATGATTTGTTTGATATCTCTGAAAAAATTCGTGCTAGAGGTTGGCAGATAGCAGCTTATTCGATGCCAAAAGATAGGCAAGACTTGGTAGTTAAGCGAGTGCTTGTTAGAAGAGGCTTTAGCTTTGATTTAGCGGAGCTTATGATTAGGGATCTAAAAAATGTTATTGACTCTTTAGAGCATAAATCTAAAGATATCGAAAGAGGTGGTTTTTCGCATTAGTAGTATTCAATGATTAGCTAGATTGTATTCTGAAAGTTTTAAATAGTTGAAAGAGAGTTCCAAATATAGTTTATTAGGTTTTGACGAAACTAAAATAAACGATAAGGAACTAAAAAATGCCAAAGCACTTAACTCTTTCAAATAGA
>NZ_WBSX01000024.1 GCF_009823375.1 Francisella noatunensis subsp. noatunensis
TTAACAATATATCTCATCAATACATTAGAAAGTTACAGATAGACTTGAATAATAGACCTAAGAAATGTTTAAATTACTTGACACCTAATGAAGTACATTTTGGTATCTCTATAAACATTGAGAATACAATCTAGCATGAACTATCTTGGCTTGAATATTCGAAGCACTGAAGTTCTGGGTTGTAAAGGTATGAAGCAATTTGATGCTAATGGTGCCGGTGCTACTGAGATTTACTGGGAGCAAGACTTTGATCATTATGCTGATAACCCAGGTGGTAAATCGTTTGCCTGTAAATTGGTTGGTTATCAAACACCATACTCAGCATTTACGGAAGGTGACTATACTAAATGTGTTAAGGCTCACTTCCCTAATATTGTTATAGAAGGATAATCTTTTCTTAAATCTCAATCTCCATTGAGATTATCTTCCATTTTTCTTTTAAACTAGGAATATCAATATATTCTTCTATAGTTTTCTCAAATCCTATAGCTTCATAACATTTAATTGCTGAGCTATTAAAATCAAAAACTCTCAAGCTTATGTTTTGTAAACCAATAGATTTAGCAAATTCTAAAAGCTTTTTGATCATTAACTTGCCAAAGCCTTTTGCTCTATATTGCTCATATATAAGTAACCTACCTATAGAAGCTTTTTTGTTAGCCTGATCTAATCTAATTACTTGACAATGTCCAATAGATTTATTTTCATCATTTACAACATTAAAGAGTAAGTTTAGTTTATTATCCATGGTTTGTTTTATCTGAAGGTAATCAAGAGGAAATTGATAATTAATACCACCAAACTGATATAAAAAACGAATATCATACTTCTTTAACTCAGACAAAAGATCAGATATATTGCTTTCTGTAAATTTTTCTAATTTAATCATATACGCCTGATTTACAAAAGTTTTTTAAGATCAATTATTTTTAAAATCACTATCAATAATGGTGGTACCATCATTAATAATCCAAATAAAAATTGATTATTAAGGCTAATACTAGAAACAAGTGATGATGAAATAGTAGTTACAGCTATCTGTATAAATCCGAATATTGCCGATGCTACGCCAATCTCTGTGTGTATATCCTTATAAGCACAAATATAAGTAGCTGTATATTGAAAAACATTCCCGCAAAAAGCTAAAGCACATAATATAACAATTACTTTAGCATCTAATCCAAAAATAAAATAGGATAAAGCCAGTAATATACCACTTAGTGCAGAAAAAGATCCACAATAAAGTATTACCCTATCCATATTTAGTTTACTAATCTTATTTTTAAAGATTATTAAAAATATTGCTGAAGGTATAATTACAGCTGCTGATAAAAATGAAAATTCAACAGCAGAAAATCCTAATTTCACCTGGAAGAAAAATGGTGAAAGTGTTGCAAATACAAAAACCAGCGATAATGCCAAACCGCTACATATTGCATTAAGGACAAAGACTTTATGAGATAATATTCTCTTATATGACTCTAGAAGCTTATAATTACTTTTTGGAATAGCCTCTAGATGTAAATACTTAACAATCAAAACTGTAATCGCAAATGCCATTATTGAATGCAAAGCAAAATTACCACGCCAACCAATAGTCTCTTGGATAATTCCTCCAGTAATCGGAGCTAGAGGTGGAGTTAATGAAACTATACTAGTGATTACAAGACTAACCTTTGCAAGTGATTGGTTATCACTAAAAACATCTTTCATAATTGCACGAAAAGATACAAAAGAACTACCCATTCCGATACCCTGTAAAAAGCGAAAAAGTAACAACTGCTTTTCACTTTGAGCCAGCATACACAAAATACTTGCGATACAAAATACCAAATATCCAGCCAATAATGCTTGTTTGCGACCATATTTGTCAGATAAGTAACCAAATCCAAGCATTGAACATGTCATACCGAAAAAGTATATCCCAACAGTTAGTTTAATATCTTTGGCAGCTGCATGAAAATAATCAGCGATATGTGGTAGTGATGGTGTGAAGCTGTCAGTAGCAAATTGTGACATCAAACCAAAAAGACAAATTATGAGAATAACCGTCTTATCAGATGATATTTTTTAAAAGGATCATTAGACATAATGCCAATCCTAAATTTTTAAAAGATTAAATTTTGAAGAGATTATAAACTAAGTATTAGTTTTGGAAATATTTTTTAAATGAATCTTTGTACTTAACTAACTCCTCATAAGTAAGTAAAAACACACCATCTCCACCATCTGCGAAGCTTAACCATGTAAATGGAATATCTGGACATAAGTCCATAAATGCATACTGACTATTACCAACCTCAACTATTAATACTCCTTTCTCTGTCATATACTGGTCAGCTTCAAGAATTATTCTTTTAGCTAAATCTAAACCATCATCTCCAGCTTCTAAAGCAAGTTTAGGCTCATAATGATACTCTTGTGGCATACTGCTTAAATCTTCTCTATCAACATAAGGAGGATTTGAGACAATCAAATCAAATTTTTGACCGTGAAGATTATCAAATAAATCAGACTTCACAGCTTTTACCCTATCACTTAACTGATGCTTTTTGATACTATGATTTGCTACAGCTAAAGCATCATCAGATATATCTACCAAAGTTATATTTGCATCTTCAAAGACATTACTACAAGCAATACCTATACAACCACTACCTGTACACAAATCTAATACATTAGTAACATCATCAATATCATTAATCCATGGTGAAAACTCATTACGTATAAGTTCTGCTATTGGAGAACGAGGAATAATAACTCGCTCATCAATATCAAACTCCATATCTGCAAACCATGCTTTCTTTAAAATATATGGTAATGGCTTACGTTCACATGTTCTTTGATATACATAATTTATGATTTTTTGCTTTTCTTCTTTTAAAAGTCTTGCAGCAACCATATTACTATCAATATCATGAGATATATTTATTGCACTAAGTACAAGATGTACTGCCTCATCCCAAATAGACTCTGATCCATGACCAAAGTAAACATTATTTGCAGTCATCTCGGAAATTGTCCAACGGATATAATCTCTGATTGTATGTAGATTATCTATAATATCTTGTTGTTTTTCATTTGAATACATTTATTAACCTTTCTTCCACGTAGTACCAGTTGCACTATCTTCCAATATTATTCCTTGATTTTGAAGCTCATTTCTAATCTCATCAGCTCTAGCATAATTTTTGTCTTTTTTAGCTTGAGCACGTTCTGCTATAAGTTTCTCTATTTTGCTAACATCTACATCATCACCCTGCTTGAAATACTCTTCTATATCAGTAAATAGAATACCTAAGACATCACAGAGCTTACGCAATAAAAATGCATAACCACTTGCTTTATATTTATTTGTGGTCTTTAGGGTGTTTATCTCTTTAGCTAAGCTAAATAAAACAGCTAAAGCTTCTGGAGTATTAAAATCGTTATCCATTGCTTTGATAAATTTCTCTTCATACTCACTGGCATCATCAGGTAGATTTACCTCAATTGGCTCAATATCTCGAAGAGCATTAAATAGTCTCTCTACAGATGCTTTTGCATTATCTAAATTTTCTTTTGAATAATTAATCTCACTTCTATATACAGTAGACGCCAAGAAATATCTTATAACCTCAGGATGATATTCTTCTATCACTTCATTGATTGTAAAGAAGTTATTTAAAGATTTTGACATTTTTTCAGCATTAACTTTGACCATACCAGAATGTAACCAGTAATTAGCAAAAGTACATTCATTACAAGCTTCTGATTGTGCTATTTCATTTTCATGATGTGGGAATCTTAAATCAGAACCACCCGCATGGATATCAAAAGTATCCCCCAATAGTTTCTTAGACATTGCAGAACACTCAATATGCCAACCTGGACGACCAGCTCCCCACGGTGAATCCCAAGCAGGCTCACCCTCTTTTGCCATTTTCCAAAGTACAAAATCCATAGGATTTTCTTTTTCTTCAACAACATCAACTCTCGAACCCTGCTCAAGTGCTTCAAAATTTTGTTTACTTAATTTACCATAATCAGCAAACTTAGCAACTCTATAAAACACATCACCATTAGTACCCTGATAGGCGAATCCTTTCTCAACAAGAGTTTCAATCATAGCTATCATTTCAGGGATAGTTTGAGTAGCTCTTGGCTCTTTTGTTGGTCGAAGAATATTTAACTTATCAAATGCATCATGCATTGATTTGATAGTTCTCTTAACTAACTGATCTGTAGTTTCACCATTTTCATTGGCTCTTTTGATAATCTTATCATCAATATCTGTAATATTACGCACAAAAGTAACATCAAAACCACGATACTTGAAGTATCTATTAATAACATCAAAGGCTATATTTGTGCGAGCATGTCCTATATGACAATAATCGTAAACCGTAATACCACAAACGTACATCTTGATTTTGTTAGGTTCAATTGGCTTAAATTCTTCTTTTTTACCAGATAAAGAGTTATAAAAAATCATAAACTAAAAGTCCATCTCTCGAATCTTATAATATAAGTTATCAGTATAACTAAATTTTAATATTTTTGGAAAAAATCTTAATAACTGAAGTTCTTATAAACTATATTCAAATATGGTGAAACATTATTAAGCTCAGCCATTGCATCACAACCACCACTATATTCTCCACATCCACTATCAAGATAAACCCTAGAAGAAGTATTACAATTGCCATTGATAGTACAAGTAAAACCATCTGGCATTGCATAAATCCTACCACTACTATCTCTAGCAATTTGATAATTTGCTCCATATATAGCCACGCGGCTTATCAGTGTTGAATTTTGGACATCTTCAACATATATATTATTATTAGTGATAATAAATAATGCTCCATATTTAGCTATAATTTTTTGAATTGTCTGTCCAGAAAAAATATTAGTCAACACTAGAGATGGTGAAGATACTCCATAACTATATAGATATTTATAGACAGTATTATTATTGAAATAGACTATATAAAACTGTGTTGCATTTTTCTTGATAATAACTGGCTTATTGGTAACATTAGCTGTTAAAACTGATTTAGTTGAACCTACTCCATCACCCAGTGTATAAGGAGCATCATAATTAACAGCCATTGTAATTACAATAATCGAAATAGTAATACCAACCATAAGCTCAACTAATGTAAAACCCCAAATAATTCGGTTTCTATAAGTTTGAGCCATATTTGATAATTTCCTTAGCAACACATATATTAAAATCTTTATTTTTAGTGACAAACTTAGTCATTTTAGAATCACTAACTCTTTTCTGAGAGAAATAATCATCGCCAATAGCTTTTGTATTAAATTTACCTGTTAAAATATAAACAGCTATTTTTTTTATCTAACTGCTGTATTAGCTGTGTTTTCTTTTCTGCTATTACTGAAGTTGTTATTAATGAGTTTATTATCAAGAATGATGATGATAAAACAAACAAAATCAATCCTGATGAGATTATACTCTCGACCAGAGATGCTCCTTTTTGTTTATTCGCTTTATAAAACTTATGTTTAATCATTCAATCATTTTTTCTTAATAAAATTTCTGCCATATACTAACACAGCTATATTTTCAAGTCACTTTTTCAGAGGTTTAATTTTAAATATCTTATTTAAGCTCTAGAATAACCTCTTCTAAAGAGCCGTTTTCAAAACGATATGGGCGAACGATGAACATTTGTTGCTCCCAAATATCATCTATAGCTGGATAATGGCCGAATAAATTAGTTAATAAGTCAGTAACTGTATCTACTGGATATTCAGATAGATCCAAATCTGTTAATTTTTCTATTGCGTACATAGGTGCGTTAGCTTTTATCAAAAACTTATTATTTGCTAAGGTTATCCATGGCTCTTTAACAAGATGAAACTCATCTGAAACTCTACCGAGCATTATTGTTAACAAATTATCTAATGTACTAAAGCCTATAAGCTTGTTCTTTTTGTAAACTAATGCAAAGTGTGGTTTACCTTGTTGAAATTTACGTAAAACATCAATCAACTGATCATGATGAGATACTTTCAATATTGGTCTAAGATTCTCTTGTTGTAAATCATTATCCAAAGCACAAAGGATATCTTTTGTATGAATAACTCCAATGATATTATCTTTATTGCCTTGATAAACGGGATATCTTGTATACAAGTTTTCTTTAACTACTTCAAGTTTTTCTCTGTTTGATAGATTATAGTTAATCACAACCATCTCTTCGATAGGTCTCATAGCATCAATTGCTTGTAGATGCGAAAACTCAACAATCCTCAGCAATATATCCCGATGCTCTTCTGTAAGTGGCTTCTTAAGATAACTACTCTTTAGGATAATTTTGACTTCATCTGTAGTATAGCCATATTCAGCCTCTGCTACTGTATCTAACTTAAACAACTTTAGAAGCTTATTCGCTGTAACATTTAGCACCCAGATAAAAGGAAACATTAACCAATAAAATATATACAAAGGTATACACGTCAATAAAGATAGTTTTTCTGTTTGTCTAATAGCCATCGATTTAGGCATAAGCTCACCGATCACTATATGCAAAAATGCTATAATCGCAAACCCAGTTGCAAAAGCAATGATCTTTGACAGACTCCCTGTCACTCCAAAAAACATAAAAATAGGTTCCAAAAGCTCAGAAAAAGCAGGCTCACCAATCCAACCTAAACCTAATGATGCTAGTGTGATACCAAATTGACAAGCTGAAAGATAAATATCAATATTAGTATGAACTTTATAGAGTATCTTACCTTTTAACCCTTTTTTCTTACTTAAAATCTCAACCTGAGAGCTTCTTATTTTAACTAGTGAAAATTCAGCGATAACAAAAAAAGCATTAAGTAAAACAAATCCAAAAGCAACAATTAGATAGACAACATTATCATATTCAATCATTAATATTTCTCTAGTATCTCGCTCTACCTAATACTAGCACACATAAAATAGTATTCAAAAAAAGTAGTATACTTGGCAACATACATAACATATACAAATAAAAGTCAGTTTGAGAATAAAGTGTAAAAATAGAATAAATAGCTATAATCAAACTAACAAAAGAAAAGCTTAACTTACCGATATTATCATATATAACTTGTGCCCAACCTTCGACTTTATCAAAAACTTTACTTGTTGGTTTCCAACCCTGAGGTTTATTTAGATAATAATTTAGTTCTGCTTTTATAACACACCAAAACACAAATGATGACAACATAAACATCGCAATATAAATTTGAGAAATTTTACTTATAAAACTACCTTTTATATCACCGTATAGATAATACCAAACACTTAGGATAAGCAATGGAATAAGTGTCACGTTCACTATCGACACAAAAGCTATATTGTTTCTCGGGAAAATAACTAATAATAGTGCAAATATTGGAAAGCCTGATGCTACAACCTTAAATAGTAAATATAACATATCAAGCTTCACTCTAAAATTTAGATTAGATGAGCTTATAATATTTGACATATATTTATGCATTACTTGCATACCACCAAAAGACCATCTTAACCACATTTTCTCAAACTCTTTGAGAGATGTAGGAACCCACTCTCCTGTTTTAAGAAAAATAGGCTTACTATTAAATCCTGCTTCATAACACCTAAATCCAGCGGCAATATCTTCTGTAACCATAACTTGAGATTTATAATATTCTTCCCATTTAGATGTTGCTTGTAACGCTTGTTTACTCCAAATACCATTGTGCCCTTGATAGTTACAATAGCCATATTTACCTACAAACTCATTAAAATAGCGAATTGTATTTTGGAAAATACTAGCAACCTTAGTAACTAAATTAGTACTGTAGTTAGTACTTTCTATCAAGAAACTAACAAAACCAAGTCTATTATCTTTTTTAAACTCTGGTAAGCCTACTTTTAATGCACTTTGAGGTAAAGTCGAATCAGCATCCAAAAACAATACATAATCAAAATTAATATGTTGCATTGCAATATCAAGATTACGTGGCTTAAAACCCTCTGTCCCATTTCTATGGATAAACTTACAACTTATACCATCTTGCATATTATGCTTGTTAACATAACCTTGCCATTTCAAGAAGTCTGGATGATCTAAATCACTATTATCAACAATTATTATCTCGATTTTATCAGTAGGATAATCAAGCTGATCTGCCGAATCAAAAGTTAATTTACAAACATCAAAAGGTTCATTACGTGTAGTTATAACGACAGAACATCCTAGCTCTTCATCAGTTTCCTGAAAATTCTTATTTTTACCAAAAAGACTATCAATGAAACAATGAACACTTAAAATAATTCTATAACCAAGTAAAAAGAAAGTAGGTAACAATATACACAATATCAACATTGATACAAATGGATGAGAACTATAATCAACGCTCAATATCGCGCATGTAGTAAATACCACAAAAATAAAGCTTAATAATACATATACTATCGTTATAAGATTTAACTTGCGAGACTTAGATGTCACAAATAGATAGACAACAAAACAACACAAAAAAGATAGTAGCGCTATACTTGCAAGAGTCTCACCAACTTGTGAAAGACCATAAAGAACTAGTAAAGCTGCTATAAGAGATAACAGTTTTTTCATAAAAAATCATAGAATTCAAATGATGAGAATTTTACTCCAAAAAAGTACCACTAACAATAAGTAATTATAATGATTGTTTATATTTTTGATATTCTAACTGCACAGATTCTTCTGGCTTCGAGGTTAATAAACTAAATACCACTATACATATACTACTCAAAGCGAATCCTGGAACCATAGCATAAACCTTAAACCAGCCACCTAAATGACCAAATAGTGGCCAAACTAAAACTGTCAATGAACCCACAAGGATTCCGGCAATAGCACCATTTTTATTCATCCTAGACCAAAATAATGAAAATATCACTACTGAACCAAATGAACTACCAAGACCCGCCCAAGCAAAACCGACCAAATTCAAAATACTCGTCTCAGGATTATATGACAAGATAATTGCAAATATTGCCACTAATAATACTATCAAACGACTTACATTCAAAAGCTCTCTATGAGAGGCATTCTTTCTGATAAACTTAGCATATACATCTACCGAAAAAGCACTAGATAATGATAGTAATTGTGCAGATGATGTACTCATGACCGCTGATAGTACAGCTGCTAATAGTACACCCTTCATCCAAGGGTTAAAAAACACTGATGATAATTTCAAAAATACAGATTCTGGATTAGCTAAACTATCATCATAATAAGCAGCTCCAAGTATACCTACACAAGCGGCTCCTATTAATGCCAATATCATCCATGTCATACAAATCCACATAGCTTGCGAAGTCTTGTTCGGATCTTTTATTGCCATAAATCGCACAATAATATGAGGCTGACCAAAGTATCCTAATCCCCACGCAAGTAATGACACTATAGTGATCAAAGGAACTCCAGAGGTTACATCAAAGAAACCATCCACTTTTATATTTGATAACGCAGCTGAAATATCTGTACCGCCTAAATTGAAATAAACAACTGCTGGTACAATCAACAAAGCTAAAAGCATCAAAGTTCCTTGAAAGAAATCTATCCATGATATTGCTAAAAAACCACCAACACATGTGTAGACAAATATAATCGTCGCTGTTAGTAATAAAGCCTCATGATAGGAGATACCAAACATTGAGCTAAACAGCACTCCTCCAGAAACAAATCCCGCTCCTGTATAAATAGTGAAGAAAATAACAACTACTACTGCTGTCAATGATCTTATTGTACCTTTATTATCATGAAATCTATTTTCAAAATATGCTGGGATTGTTATGGAGTCCTTAGCAATTTCCGTATAAATACGTAACCTTCTAGCGATAACACCCCAGTTAACAAAAGCTCCTAAGGATAAACCTAATAGCAACCATATTTGGTTAAAACCAGAAACCATAAATGCCCCTGGTAGAGCTAACAGTAACCATGACCCCATATCTGAAGCGCCGGCACCTAATGCTGCTATTGGCGCACTTAAGGATCGACCTCCTAACATATAATCCGAAACTTTTTTCGTTTGAAAATACGAATATATTCCGATGCTAAATACAATTAGAATATATATTACAAATGTAACCCAAAGTATGCTATTTTGACTCATTACCTAATGACTATTTTAAAAACACATTCTATAAACTTAACATTTTCAAATGCTATTTGAAAGTTTTACAACAGAAGTTTAAATGAGAGAATCTCTTGACAAAGTATTTTAAAATACTGATTTAATAATATTTACCAGCAAGTTAAATAAAAGAAAATTACAATATTCAGATGATTATTAAGACATGAATTTTTCAACACCATCTTTAAAACCAAAGCTATGCTCTGCGGTAATATGTCTAACAGTCTTGGTTGTTGAACGCATAACTACACTATGAGTAACTGCATATGAGCCTCTACGAGTACTGTTAACTCTCTTAACACCTCTAAGCATATTACCATCTGTAACACCTGTTGCTGCAAAAACAATATCTCCAGATGCTAAATCATCAATATCATATTTTTTATTAAGATCTGTTATACCTAACCTATGAGCTCTTTGGACTTCTTCATCACTATGAAACTCTAATCTAGCCTGCATTTGACCGCCAAGGCACTTAAGAGCAGCTGCAGAAAGAACTCCTTCAGGAGCTCCTCCAGTACCTATAAAAACATCTATACCAGAGCCTTCTGTAGCTGTAGAGATAACTCCAGATACATCACCATCATCAATAAGAACAACTCTAGCACCACACTCACGTGCTTCTTTAATGAAGTGTGCATGACGAGGTCTATCCATAGTACAAACAACTAGTGCAGACATGTGCACACCCTTAAACTCAGCTATTCTTCTTAAATTTTCTGTAACAGAATCATCTAAATCGACAATACCTTTAGGAGCACCAATACCTCCAACTGCAATTTTTTGCATATATACATCAGGTGCATTTAAGAATCCACCTTTATCAGCTACTGCTAAAACTGTCAGAGCATTTGGACCACCCTTAGATGTTATAGTCGTACCTTCTAACGGATCTAAAGCTATATCAACCTCACACCCACCAGAGCCGACCTTTTCACCGATATATAACATCGGCGCTTCATCTAACTCACCTTCACCAATAACAACAGTACCATCGATTGCCACTTCATTTAGTGCTTTTCTCATTGCATCAACTGCTGCTTGGTCTGCAGCAATTTTATCACCTCTACCCATCTGACTCCATGATGCTAGAGCTGCTAGCTCAGTAACTCTTACTGCCTCTAGTGCCACATTTCTATTCATTTGCTTTGATCCTTTTTGTTTTATATTTTATCTACAATTGGTATAAGAAAATTTTCTATTTCATCTTTTAACTGTATAAGCTTACCATGAAAAAAATGCCCAACCTCGTTCATTTTAACCAATGTCAACTCAGATTTAACTGTTTTAAGAGTAAAATCAAAAACAGAATTAGGGTTTACAGTATCATCATCTATACCTTGGATGACTAACCATGGAAGATTCTTAGGCTCATCAAATTTAGTCAAATCAAATCTATCAACTGCTGGTGCTATAGTTATTAAACCCACAACATTATCAATCTTATTTAAACTCATATATGCTATGGCCCCACCAAATGAAAATCCACACAATATGATTTTTTTAAAGTGAGTATTTTCCCTAATCCAATCACAGACAGAAATCAGATCCTCTAACTCACCAGCCCCATCTCCGTACTCTCCTTGACTATCCCCAACTCCTCTATAGTTAAATCTATACGATTCAATATTAAGTGTTTTCATAGCTCTAGAGATAGTAGTTACAACCTTATTGTGCATACTACCTTGATATAGTGGATGAGGATGGCATACTACAGCCACGACTTCTTGACTAGCATCTTTGACTTTATCATAAGCTGATTCAATCTGGCCAGCCCTACCTTGAATAAAAAAAGTGTTCATAATAAATAAAACTATGACTCTCTTGAAAGATCACAATCCTCTAATTTTATCAGTTTCGTTTTTTTAATAAACTTATATGCAAAATATAGTATCACAAATGCAAAGAAACCTACATAAGTTGATAGAAACTCAATTATAACACTAGACCAACTTCTACCTTCCATTGTTAGCATAGTTACACCTTGCCCAACTATAACAACAGAAACCAAAATTAATGCAATAATAGGTGCCCAAGGAAAAAACTTAGCGACAAAAGGCAAATCATTTAGACTCTTACCTTGCTTGATATATGCTCTTCTAAAACGATAATGACTCAGAGCAATTGTAAACCATGCTATAAATCCAGCCAAACTTGATACATTAACTAACCATATAAAGATCTGTCCGCTACCAACAAATGACACAAAGAAAAATGAACTACCAATTAAAGCTGTAATTAAAAGAGCAATCATTGGTGTACCTTTTGAATTAGTAGTAGCAAAAAATTGTGGTGCTTGCTTAACTCTACCTAAATGCCATAAAACTCTAGTTGCACTGTACATACTAGCATTGCATGCTGATATTATCGCAGTAAGAATAATCACATTCATAATAGTAGCTGCTGAGCTTAAGCCAACGCTCTCAAAAACGATCGTAAACGGACTAACCGAAATATCATCTCCAGCACTAGGCTGTATCAAAGAAGGATTATTATATGGAATTAAGAAACTAATTATCACTACTGCTAATATATAAAATATAAACAAACGCCAAAAAGTTTGTTTAATAGCCTTAGGAATAGACGTATCAGGATCTTTAGCCTCACCAGCTGTCACACCTATAAGCTCACTCCCTTGAAATGAAAATCCCGCAATCATAAATACAGAGATAAATCCCCACCAGCCATTATGAAATGGTGCATCGCCTATACGCCAATTTTCAAAACCTACACTGCCATGATTTCCAACTATACCAAGAATCGATAAGAAACCGACTACAATAAATATAATAACTGTTGAAACTTTGATAAATGATAACCAACATTCAACCTCACCGTACACTTTCACTGAGAATATATTCAAAGCAAATACCAGTACAAAGAAAAATGCACTCCATAATAATATAGAGCTTCCTGGAAACCAGTACTGCATAATTATCGCAGCCGCAATTACTTCTGTTGCTACAGTTATCGCCCAATTAAACCAATAACTCCAACCTGTACTGAAACCCAAAGCAGAATCAACATAGCGAGTTGCATATTCACAAAATGTTCCACTAACAGGACTATGAGCAGCCATCTCACCAAGACTAGCCATCAAAAAATAAACCATTACAGCAATTATAATATATGCTAAAACCGTACCACCAGGTCCTGCATCTGCTATGGCTCCACCAAGTGCTACAAATAAGCCTGTACCTATACAGCCACCTAAGGCTATCATTGACATATGTCGAGTATGTAATCCACGTTTGAGCTTTTGTGACATCTACTATTTCTCTCCCCAAAGGCATTGTTAAAAATTCGAAGAATCAAAAGTAAAAACTTGCTCTTCACAATTACGGCTGGTATCTAAGGAGTTTTAAGATTTTTTAAAAGCGATGAAATCAATAGAATATTAGAGACGTATTGTCTACGTTCTAAATATTCCAAATCTTAGCCATAAAAATAAAACCTAAATCCATAATGCTACTCCAACCAATATCTTCAATTTTCAATTATGTATGTTTATGACCTATAAATCAATGTTATTTTTGCCGATACATAACCGCATAAACGATCCATGTGCATATATAGACAAATATGCCACAAAACACCACATCACTAAAGAAATGCCCCCCTTGAGCTATTCTCATCAATCCCAAGCCACCTCCAGCAAATATTGCAGCAGCAAACACTATAGCTTTTTTTCTACGTGTAGCTACTAATGGCATAAAGGCAAATATCCAAAAGCCCATTGAAGCATCTCCACATACAAAAGAGCAGTTTTTATCACATTGTGATGATATTACGAATGGTGGCTGAAATACTTTATCGCCATTAAACTCTTGTACCATAACAGGTCTAGGCCTACCCCAATGATCTTTGAATACATAATTAACAATCAAACCAGGACCAACCCAGAGACACACAGCTACAAAAAATATCGCTTTCCTATACTTAATCTTGAATTTATCAATAAAAAATGAACCCAATAGGAACAAAATAACAGCGATAGAGAAAAATATCGGAAAAAACCTTGCAAACCAATGCAAAAAGCCTAAAAAACCATCATATCCACCAATAAATTGGTGCGCAGATAAGTTATAGAAATGACCCGCTATTTGTATATCAAGATGTGGAAATATTAGAAAAAATATCCACGCAAAAAAACAAACTATAAATCCTAAAATAATATGAAATCTAGCCAAATCTTGCCCCTTTAAACCTTAAGCTCAATAAATTAGTAGTATAGTCTAACATTTTTAGAGTTTTTTTTGTTAGAATTATGAATTGGTTTTTATCATTAAATTTTAAACATTTTATAAAACTATGGCTGACAACAATATAAATAAAACAAATCATGCGATAGGTAGACTAAAGATAACTCTTATAGTTATATTGACTGCCATAATAATTTATCTTTTCATAGCACTATTTAGCTTTAATATAAATGATCCAGGCTGGAGCAGCATATCTTCTGAGACTACAATCAAAAACTACGCTGGTCCAGTTGGAGCATACATATCCAGTTTTATACTCGCAATTTTTGGAATTATTGGCTTCATCCTGCCTTTTCTACTTATCGATTTTGTCAGAATCCTACTTCTAAAAAGAAAACAAGAAAGCCTAATCTACTTGATGTTTACAATCAAAACAATTGGTATTATTACTTTTATACTTTCTTGCTGTGGATTATCTGAGCTTTACCTAAACTTTTTTAATTACTGGGTACCTCAGCGCTCTGGAGGAATATTAGGCTATGAAACAGCAAAATTTATTATAAAATACTTAGGCACAGTAGGCGGCTCTTTCACACTACTGATAACATTGTCTATCGGCTTAATACTATATTCAGGCACTACATGGATATATATTTTCAAAAATATAGTAATGTTTTTAGGTCGAGCTCTAAACTACTTAACAAAAGCTAGACCTAAGGATGATAAAGATATTCCAGACATAAATGATTTTGATGCTTTTGAAGGACAAACAACTATAACAAAGAATCTTGAAAAAAACAATCATCAAGAAACCTCTATTAGCTTACGAAAAGATGAAAATCCTAAAAAAAACGATACATTCCGCGATGTTTTAGAAAGCACTAAAGTTGATAATGAACTATCATTTAAAGATCCTAAAAAAGAATCCAGTACAGATATACATGAAGAAACCATCTCGGAACTTGATATTGATTTTGATGACAACGAGGATAGCAATCCCTTTGATTCAGAGTCGACTTTACCACAAATGACAAAGGAAGATTTAAGAGCAATCACCCAAACTCAACATATTATTAAACCTTTAAAAAAAGCAAATTTACCATCATTAGACTTGCTAACAGAACCTGAACCTAAGCAAACTATTATTTCTCAAGCACAACTTAATGAAACATCATCTTTACTAGAGCAAACACTAAATGACTTTAACATAAACGCTAAAGTTGTTGCTGCTTATCCTGGCCCTGTTATTACTAGATATGAGATAGATTTAGCAAGAGGTACAAAAGTTAGTAAACTTACCAATATTGCTCAGGACTTGGCTAGAGCCTTATCAACCACAGCTGTTAGGGTTGTAGAGGTAATCCCTGGCAAGCCTTATGTAGGTTTAGAATTACCAAACCCAACTAGACAAATGGTACGTATCAAGGAAGTACTTGCCTCACCTGAATTTATGAAGTCAAAAGCCCCTACCCTAATGGGGATAGGTGTCGATATATCCGGTAAGCCAACATTTGCTGAGCTTGCTAAAATGCCTCATTTACTAGTAGCTGGTACAACCGGATCAGGTAAATCTGTTGGTGTAAATGCGATGATTCTTAGCATGCTATACAAGTGTAGCCCTGATGAGCTTAAGTTTATTATGATTGATCCTAAGATGCTTGAGCTTTCTATCTATGATGGCATACCTCACCTACTAACACCAGTTGTTACAGATATGACAGAAGCTGCTAACTCTTTGCGCTGGTGTGTTAAAGAGATGGAGCGCCGCTATGCGCTAATGTCTGCTGCTGGAGTTAGAAATATCGCATTACTCAATGACAAAATTGAGCAAGCTGGAAAAGCTGGAAAACCTCTCAAAGACACTATGTTTATCAAAATGAATCCAGAACGAGCTCATGAAGCACCATTACTCACAAAAATGCCATACATTGTAGTTGTTGCAGATGAGTTTGCCGATATGATTATGGTTGTCGGTAAAAAAGTTGAGGAACTAATTGCAAGACTAGCTCAAAAAGCTCGTGCTGCCGGGATTCATATCATTCTAGCAACTCAAAGACCTTCAGTTGATGTTGTGACAGGACTAATCAAAGCAAATATTCCAACAAGAATGTCATTCCAGGTATCTTCAAGGATTGACTCTAGAACAATCCTTGACCAGCAAGGTGCTGAGCAACTTCTTGGACAAGGCGATATGCTCTATTTAAAGCCCGGCTTTGGAGCTCCTATGCGTATTCATGGTGCCTTTGCTGATGATAATGAAGTACATAGAGTAGTAGAATCATGGAAGGAGTATGGTGAGCCTGACTATATCCAAGATATTTTAGAAGCCTCTGAGGATGCTGATAATGGCAGTGGGGGCTCTGGTAGTAGTGGAGATAGTGAAGACCCTTTATACAACGAAGCTGTAGAAATTGTTATCAAAACACAAAAGGCATCTATATCGGCAGTCCAACGCAAATTAAAGATAGGCTATAACCGCTCTGCAAGATTGATGGAAGAAATGGAAGAAAACGGTATTGTTTCTGAAATGAACCAAAACGGCATGCGTGAAGTTTTAATTAAAAGAGATTCTTAAATGAAAAAAATAGTTTTACTCGTTACTCTTATATTTGGCATCAACTATAGTTTTGCTAATGCTAGTGATGATCTTATAAATAAAATCAAAAACATTCACTCAATGAGCGCAAGCTTTGATCAAAAACTCATTAATGGTGGAAGAGCTAGTGATAATATTAGCTCAAAAGGCTATATGAGTTTAAAAAAGCCTAAGTTCTTTAGATGGATAACTACTTCTCCTAATAATCAAGAAATCATCTCAAATGGATCAAAGCTTTGGATCTATGATGGTGACTTAGAACAAGTCATCATAAAAAAAGTATCTAACAATATCGCACAATTCCCTTATCTTATTTTGCTTTCTAAAAACACCGACAATATAAATAAACTATTTACTGTTAGAGAACTAGATAAGAACACATACCTACTAAAACCCAAGAATGATCAAATGATTGATAGTATACAAATTAAATTCTCTGATAATGAAAATCTTGAATACCTAGCGATATCTACTTCTTTAAATCAATTTACTAAAATCTCTTTCTCAGATGTCAAAACCGATATTAATATAGATAATACTAAATTTGATTTCGACATTCCTAAAGATACTGATGTAATTGATGAAACTAAAAATTGATAGTTTTATATGCTAGATTGTATTCTGAAAGTTTTAAATAGTTGAAAGAGAGTTCCAAATATAGTTTATTAGGTTTTGACGAAACTAAAATAAACGATAAGGAACTAAAAAATGCCAAAGTACTTAACTCTTTCAAATAGATATTGTATAGAAGAATTACTTAAATTAGGATACCAAACATCTCAAATAGCCAATAAAATTGGCTATAGTGAAAGAGCTATAAAAAAGGAACTTAATCGCACTAGTATAAATAGTGACTATAATGCTGAGATAGCACAGAAGCTATATCAAAGCCGCAGAACTTCAAATAATCATAAGCTATCCTGTAAAGTTAAAAAGCTA
>NZ_WBSX01000025.1 GCF_009823375.1 Francisella noatunensis subsp. noatunensis
TAGCTTTTTAACTTTACAGGATAGCTTATGATTATTTGAAGTTCTGCGGCTTTGATATAGCTTCTGTGCTATCTCAGCATTATAGTCACTATTTATACTAGTGCGATTAAGTTCCTTTTTTATAGCTGTTTCACTATAGCCAATTTTATTGGCTATTTGAGATGTTTGGTATCCTAATTTAAGTAATTCTTCTATACAATATCTATTTGAAAGAGTTAAGTGCTTTGGCATTTTTTAGTTCCTTATCGTTTATTTTAGTTTCGTCAAAACCTAATAAACTATATTTGGAACTCTCTTTCAACTATTTAAAACTTTCAGAATACAATCTAGCTGTTTAAAGTATTGTTTTATAGCAAATGATAATGTACTTTTTATATTAGAAAGTTCTTAAGGAGGAGATAGTGATAATGGCGAAAAATAAGATTCCAAATTCAAGGTTGATGATAAATTATGAAACTAAAGTGGATGGGGTTCTAAAGAAAAAAGAATTGCCTTACAGAGTTTTAGTTGTTGGTGATTTGTCGAAAGGAAGATCCGTAGATGCTAAAAAAGAGTTTATTGATAGAGCTGTTAGACGAGTAAATAATGGTGTTGATAGAGCCTTAGAAGATATGAATATATCTTTTGACTTTGAAGCTCCGAACTTTGTTTCAAAGGATCCTAGTAATCTAAAAGTTAATTATAGAATCCAAAGTGTAAAAGATTTTAAACCTGATGCTGTTGCTAAAAAAGTTCCAGAAATCGGAGCACTACTCGAAATGAAAGAGATATTAGCATCTTTTGCTAAGAATATTGAAAATAATCGCAATCTTAAAAAGACTATAGATATGATTTTTTCAGATAATAATGAGCTAGAAGCTTTAAAGAGTAAGATTCCTACTTTAACAAACTATACGATTAAAGATTCTGATGATGCAGAAGCTGTAGAATCTCAAGAGTCAAGCAATCAAAAGACAATAGAGGATAAATAGGAGAATTTTAGAATGACAGAAAATAGTTTAAGTCTTACAGATGAACTTTTAAACAATTTTGGTGGTTCAGCTGAGATTGATAGCGTACTTAAAAATATAGATTTTGATGTTTCAGGTGATGCATCTAAAGTTCTTTCTTTATCTTCAGATTATAATGCTAGAAACCTTATGGCATTATCTCTTGTGTTAGCAAATAATGAAAGTATAAATAATTATAACCAAAAGTATATCCAGAAAGTTATTACGGTAATTGATAGACTCATTGATTTACAAGTTAATGCTATTATATCAAATGATGAGTTTAGATCTCTTGAGCAAGAGTGGTTGAAGGTACAAGAGGTTTGTCAAGATGATTGTGATAATGTAGAAGTAAGTATATTAGACGTTAAGAAAGAAGAATTACAGTATGACTTTGAGAGAAATCTATATGACATATCTAGTAGCGATTTCTTTAAGAAAGTGTATGTTGCAGAATTTGATCAATATGGTGGTGAACCATATGGCGCAATACTCGGCTTGTATAATTTTGAAAACACTACAAATGATATAATTTGGTTGACAGGGATGGGCATGGTGGCAAAGAATTCTCATGCGCCATTTATAGCATCAATAGACAAGTCATTTTTTGGTGTTAAAGATCTATCAGAAATAACTCACATAAAGAGTTTTGAATCCTTGTTAGAACATCCTAGATATAAAGAGTGGAATGACTTTAGAAACCTAGATGTAGCTGCATATATCGGTTTGACTATCGGAGATTTTATGTTACGTCAGCCATATAATCCTGAGAATAACCCAGTTCAGTATAAGCTTATGGAAGGCTTTAACGAGTTTGTGGATCATAAGAATAATGATAGCTACTTATGGGGACCCTCATCTATTCAGTTAGTTAAAAATATGGTGAGATCATATGATAAAACTAGATGGTTTCAATACATAAGAGGTGTTGAAAGTGGTGGTTATGTAAGAAACTTAGTGTCATGTGTTTATGATAATAAAGGTGTCTTAGAAACAAAGCCGCCACTGAATGCTTTATTTGCAGATTATATGGAGCTATCACTTACAAATATTGGTTTAATACCATTTGTAAGTGAAAAAGGTACAAGTAATGCTTGTTTTTTTAGTGTGAACTCAGCTAAGAAAGTTGAAGAGTTTGTAGATAGTTTTGATTCTGCTAATTCAATGTTGATTGCTAATCTTTCTTATACTATGTGTATATCCAGAATTTCACATTATATTAAGTGTGTTATCAGAGATAAGATAGGAAGTGTTGTAGGTGCTGAGCAAATTCAAAATATTCTTTCAGATTGGATATCAGAGTTTGTTACTACTGTATATCAACCAACGCCTTTAGAGATGGCAAGATATCCTTTTAGGAATGTTTCTATTGATGTTAAAACTATACCGGGTAAACCAGGGTGGTATTCATGTAAAATAAATGTGATTCCTCACATTCAATTTGAAGGTATGGATACTACAATGACTATTGATACTAGGTTAGAACCAGAATTATTTGGCGCGAATAATAACTAAAAACAAGGAGAATGATTATGAACGAGATGATAACAAGACAGCAAGTTACAAGTGGTGAAATTATTTATGTTTGGACTGATCCTACAGCGTGTATAGGATCTCATCCAAATCGTAGATTATTTATAGACTCATTTACTATGGCAGGAATTGATCTTGATAAGAATATTGTTGCTATAGAAGGCGGAGAGGATGTTACAAAAGCAGATTCTGCAACTGCTGCAGCCAGTGTTATACGCCTATCTATAACTCCAGGCTCTATAAATCCAACAATAAGTATTACACTTGGAGCTTTGATTAAATCAAATACTAGGACTCTACTTGAAAGTGCTGTATCAAGTATATTACAAGCAGGGGCAACTGATATGAAAATAAAATTGGGTAACTCGAACAAAAAACAAGAGTACAAAACAGATGATGCTTGGGGCATTATGATTGATATATCTAATTTAGAATTATATCCTATTAGTGCAGAAGCATTTAGTATAAAAATAGAACCAACTGAACTTATGGGGGTTGCGAAAGATGGTATGAGATATCATGTAGTATCTATTGATGGACTTACAACTTCACAAGGTAGCTTGCCTGTATGCTGTGCTGCAAGTACTGATAAAGGAGTTGTTAGAATAGGGTACATAGCAGCTGTATAGTAAATAGGAGTTATATTATTAAAATGTTTCTCGAAAGGATATGTTGGGAAGATGGTCTAAGATTAGACAAAGGTATCTTAGACAAATCAAATTTGTCTATTTTAGAAAGGTCAAAGTCTGCAAATTATTTGCCAGCTAATCTTAATAAAGGTATCGTTAGTTTCGATTTAGATATGGAGAGTTTGCAGACGGGACTTATTCTAATAAAAGATCTTGTATTGTACTTAGATGAAAAAACATTTATTTTTTATGATAAATGCTATCCTCTGTCTTTGCAGGTAATGACAGATGAGTTAACTAATGATATCCCTCTATTCTTGAATGTTAAGGAGAAGATAGTTGAAAAAGAAGGTGTTAAGTACATATATAATCAACTATCACTTTCATTAGAGTATGATTATAGTGTTAAGTATAGTACGCAAATTGCATTATTTAAGTTAGATAGAGGCAAGTTAGTATCAGATACATATGATTTTCCTTTACTAACTCTTAATCACTATTTGATGCATGATACTTTTATAAAGCTCAATAGAATGGTTTCTGAATTAAAATCTTTCAATCGTTTTGTTTTCTCAACCTCAAGATCATATGCTGCAATTTTACTTGTATTCTTAATTAATAAATTAGAAAGAGAACTTAAATTTGCTGAATCTAATAAGTTAAATAGTTCTCCTAAGCAAATATTTGATCTAATTCATGATATTTATAGTTTAATCCAGCTTAACTTAGATAAGGTTGGGGATGTTGATAATATTGAGTTTGATTTTTATAAATCTATAAGGAAGATAAACTTATTGGCTGATAGATTATTGACTCTTTGTGAATATAGAAAAATTAATAACTTTATTAAATTTGAACTGCAAGGAAAAAAATATTTATGTGAAAACTTCCCCGAAGAGTTTTTCGTTGCTACTAGGTATTATCTTTTCATCAAAAGAAAGGCAATAGCTCCAGCTAATGTAAAATTTGAAAATAAAAAAGCTATGAGAATAACAAGTATAAGTAGAAATAAAAACGTTGTAACTCTCTCTCTTTCTGGAGTGAAACTCGTTGAAGTTGAGTATTCTATGATGAATTTTACAACACGGGTTGATAATATTGATGCAATATATGAAATTCAAAAAGGCTCGGAATGGGACTTTATACTTGCGGATAGTAGTGCGGTTTTTACAGCCTTTGAAGGTAGTGAAAACTTTGATTTCTTTATAGCATTTACCTAATAGAAGTTTTTGTTATAGGTATGTGTCACCAATATATTTGTTATTGGGCTTATTATTTTCTACAGCTATGTTTAGTTTTATTCTTATTGAGTTATTTCTAATATTTTTTTTAATTATTTTAATTCTAGTTTTTATTCGCTTTACATCCTTATGATTTTTATTTAAAAGAACTATATTTACTTTAATTAAATATATAAAGGAAGTTATATATCCACCAAGATAGATATTGCCAATATTTTTTTGCCCAACAAGAGAAGGAGACCTTTTGATTTTAACTAGTTCCTTTTCATAGTTTATGATAGTACAGTAATCTTCACTTAAAGCTTTATATAAAGCATTTATTGTATTATCAATAGTAAACTTATGGGCTGCTTTAATATAAGAGTTGCTTTGAGTTAATCTATGTAATTCCTTAGTTCTTATAATATATCTATACAATAAGGATCTAGTACCATACTCTAATACTTCAAGAGCTAAATCGTTATTATCATAGATGTACTCCTGATATCTTACCTCTAATCCAGCAAAAGGTTTGAGTTTGAAAACATTTATATCAATATATATATGTTCTTGTTTTCTCGAGATTCTAAGGATAGTGGCTGCTGCTGTACTATCCACTAAGATTGGTTCAAATCTCATATTTTTAGTTTGAATATTGTAGACTGAAAAAATTCTAAGAAGATGATTCAGAGAAAGTTTATGACATATTCTATTTAAATTTTCTATATTCATAAATTATTTATATGCTTTTAAAAGTCAAATAGTTTATTTAAATCATCATTACTAATATTGTCATTATTAGTATTTTCAATATCATCCCCCAAATCCATAATATTTTGAGGATCGTTCGTAGTTTTCTTAATCTTTGTTTTTATATTTATATTCGACTTATGGGCATCACTATCTTCTAATATTTTATTATTTTCTCTATATTGCTTTTTTGCTTCAGAGTTTGTTTCATAGAAATGATCTTGAGCTTGTGATGATGGGTTATTGAGAAAATTATTTTCCGGCATTCTTTCAAGATTATCTAAAAACTGATTATAGTCAATTTCATACATTTTTTTTGCTACGCTCCATTGGATACTAGATGAGTAATAATCTATATTCTTATGTATATCGCCAATGATTGGAGCGATCTTTTTGTATAATGGGAAAAAAACTTCAGGGAAATATTCTTTAGGATCAAAGTTGGCTAATAAATTTTGGATATCATCATAAACTATGGATGTCTCAAATATTCTTTGACTATCTACTAGGCTTTTTAGTACTTCTATTTTCTCAACTAGAGACAGCCATTTCTCAGAACCTTGAGTATTTGCCATTGTAGCTGGTTTGGCTTGTTTACTATTCGTTGTTACCTCTTCAGTTGTTTGAATAGGTACTTGTTCATCATTCTGATTTTTTTGTTCCTCAAGAGTAAGTGTGTTTTTGAGCTTATTTAATGTTTTACTAAGTTGTATTTTTAAATCAGAATCATAAATTATATTATTCTCATCAAACAAGTCTATCAGTTTATTTATTAGGTCTATAATATTATCTATCTTGGCAGAAGATATAGTTTCTAAATTTTTAATTTTACTAAGGTTAGCATCAACTATAATTAAGAACTTATTTATACCTTTTTCCGCTAGTTCATTTTTTTGTTTAGAGTCTGAGGGACTAATATTATAAAATTTGCTTTCTAAAATTGAAAAATAACTCTCAATAATCTCAGGAATTTTGTTAATTTGATCTAAAGTCAAACATATTTCTGAATTTAAGCAAAGGAATAAACTGTATATATCTATGCTTTTTGTGTCATTAGTATTAGTAACTACTCTCTCTATAAATTGATCATACTCTGCGTTTTCATATTTTGCATGAATTTGCATATTACTGATAAGATTTATTCTATCTTGAGTTTCTAGCTCTATGTTATTTAAAACTGATATCAACTTACTCACAAAACTCTCCTATATTACCAACTTAAAAAAATTAATAAACTTACAAGGAATAGGGCAACAGGAACACCAAATCTTAATAAGAGTTTCGCAATTTTGTGATATCTTTTGCGAGGTGTTGGACTATTAGACGTATCAATAAAACTAATTGAGTCAACTACAGATCTATCTATATGTTTAATAACTTCTTTTTTATATGCAAGGAAATTATGGTTATAAATATTTTCATAGTATTTACCATAAAAATCATTGTTGATAATTAGTGACACTGTTTGACAACATAATTGTGGATAAATATTATCTGATAGTAGGTTATCAATTATTTCAAAAACATATTCGCCACCATCTTTTCTATCGTAGTATTCTAATTGTAATAGTCCCCAAGAAATACCACTTCCTGATTCCTCTTTTAGAATCATTAATTTTTCATCGACATACGTAATTATTGGAAATGTTATGTATTTACATATTGTTTCACTATATTTTTCTAATAGCTCTTCTTGAAGAAAAAATATACTTTTTCTAATATTGTTACGATAGTATGCAATTTGTTCATTATCAACATGCTTTTCTTTAGTAATTTCTATTGTACTTTTTATAATGTCTAGAATAATTTCTATTTCTACAAAATCTGCCATTTTTATATCCTTTATCAAGAGTTATTCAAAACAATTTTTTTTATAAAGCTAAAGGTATTTTGGTTTATGAACTTACATATAATACCTATAAAAAAATCTAAGAAATATTTATATTTCTCATTATATCTATCGCTTGTGGTTAGAATTAGTTCGTTAATTACCGAGTCTAATTCCACTTTATCCAATAGACTTGATAGTAATGATATATCATCATCATCAATCTTTAAAAGTTTTGCTATAGCTAGAAATGTTGTTTTTGAGTACATATTCCTAGATATAATCATATCTACAATATTAAACATATCTCTAGAGTTGCTGTTGTAGTTTTCTATAGTTTTATTTATAAATATTGGAGAAATACTTGAGTTTATAGATGTTATTGCATTTGAATTAATTTCAATAAGATCAGAAACCTCAGCTAATTGTGTCCATGTTGTATAAGTATGGATTTTTGTTTCTAGTATTTTATTATCAAGTTCAGGAAAAACGATGCTGTAATTTAGTGATTGAGTATTTCTATTGAGGTAATATTCATTTTGACCCGAAAAAAGAAAACCATCGAAGGAGCAGGGTTTATTATTTTCATATATAGATAATACTTCTATTGCTTGGGCATTGTCTGTTTGATGATGTTTAAGTTTACTATCTGATAAGTTCAATGTAGTAAATGTAGCACTTGAATAATCATCAAAACTATTAAATATAGGTACTAAGTTTGCTCTAAACAGTGAGGATAATTTTTCTTCACTAAAGTTATCGGTTTTAATATTGAAGCTAAGATCTATTTTTTTTAAGTTGTTGTGCTTATATTTAAACAGATCTTTAATTCTTATATTGAATCCATACATCAAACTAGGGGAGTGAATATTTAGTACTAACTTTTCAGTAGGTTTAAGTTGTAGGTTAATAGGCTCTGTTGTTATATCTTTAGTCGTATAGGAATAATCAGAAAATTTAATTTTTACGGAGCTATTACTTGCTAATATTTGATTAAAAATATATGTTGCAAAAAATGGATCTTCTTCACAGAATCTAGGATCTAGCCAAATAGTAATATAGTCATATTCAAGATTATTCTCGAACTCTAAAGATAAGTTTATTAAAGTATCGCTTTGTTTAATTGTAGTTATATTTTTTAATGGCAAGATAAGACTTTCTGATCTGGTTGTATATGTTAAAGATCTATTAGTTCTCTTATCTTCAATAAAAAAATATTCTTGAGGACGAATATAGTAACCATTATGACCTTTATCTTTTATTTCTAATAAACATGATTTGGGGAGAAAATAATATAAACTACTATAATATTTGAATAAGAGGCTGTTGCTATAGTCAGAAATTCTTTTATTAAAGTCAGCTTTTATATCGATACTTAATTTATCAAAAATTTTCTTTAAAATAGCAGCATCATTTGTACTTAGATTATTTTTTATTTCACTCATGTTTGTACCTTTTAAGATGTTTTTACATTAATTTGTCCACTACTTATGAAGTTAACAATGCCTCCAGGGGCAAAAGTACACATTGCTTTGCTATTCATAGTATTTATTGGTGCTCCTTCTAATAGAGTAGTTGGATTTGTTGGTATAAAAGGAGAAAGATTCGGTATGCAAACCCAAGGAAAAACAAAAGGGTTCATTGTTGGATTTGCTGGGTTGGTACATCCTGCAAAAGGAAGTATATTAGCCCCAAGTTTAGAATCAGTAATATTTGAAGCTGGTAAATTACCTGCCAGTGTTTTTACTCTAGTGCTTAAATAGACTCCAGGTGCGAGACTAAATGAGCATTTGATTTGCGCAGTCATCGAAGGTGTCAACGTAGAAGCACTACTGGACAGATTAAGTTTTGTTGGACTTAGTAATATTTTTATATTATTGAGTTCTGATACCAGATTAGATATTGAGCCTTTAATATTTTCATCATTGTTAGATATTGTTTCCAATCGTTTTAGTGAGTCATTTATAATATCTAGCATTACACACTCCAGTAAGCTTCTTGCTTATTTTTTAATTTATCTATAGTTGGACTATCTGTAATCTCTTTAAGTGCTAAGAAGTAATTATTCGAAAAAGGGGGTAAATCATATACTCCGATGAGAGAAGGACATTTATAGTATGCTTGATTTAAAAGAAAGATAGTTAACTCCTTAGCTTTTTCTGTAGCAGTTGCATAATTTGAGTTAGAAATATTTTTATTTATTTTTACTAAGTGCTTATCTATGTTTACTCCTTTATTGCTGGGTATAGATGTTTTGATTTGCTTATATGTTAAAAAGTTTTTTTTATCAATAAAAAGACTAATTTTTTCTATTCCATTTTTTTCTTTAATTATTTTTTGCTCTCTAGCCTCCAATAAGGAGTAATTAGATTTTAGTAGGGGATATGTTTTATGAACTTCTTTTATAGATTTCTCTATCTTTTCTCGATTAAAATAGGATTTGTTTGCTATTTCCATAGCAATTATTTTTAGATGTTTTTCAAATTCGACAAAAGGGTATATCAGTTCAAAATCTTCATCAAATAATGCAAGGTTCATCGATGTAGCTATTTCTAATAAAGCTTGGAAATATTTGTTAAATATTCTAGTCAGTAAATTTGCAGGTGATTCTTCTATGATTTTTTCTATGGGATTATTGTGATTGTCATTTACGAATAACTTTTTATAAAGCTCACTCTCTTGATTAATCATTTCGTACAAAGTTTCTTCATCAAAGATAATGTTTGGGATATTTTTTAGATTTAATGCTAGTTGTTCAAATGATTCTGGTTTGGAAGTGTTTTTTGTAGTTTTGTGAAAGAAAATATCTTCTAGGTCAAAATCATCAAAATATCGAGATATGCTAAAAATTTGTAAATCTATAAAATCGATAATTTTTTCTAAATTTTCTGAAGGTTGTTCTTCTTTTATAGATGCTAATGAAGTAATAAAGTTTGTATTTGTTTTATTATTAATAATATTTAATTTTGTAGTATCATGTATCGTCGAATAAAAAGCTCTTAAAAGTATAAGATCACTAGTTAAGAGGGTATCTGTTTTGTAAATTCCATTTTTGATTACATAAGCTAGGTTTAATAAGCTTAGTAGAGGATTTTCTTTAAAAGGAAGAAGATTATTTATGCCTTGATAATTTTTTATAAAATTCTTGAGTGAATAAAAATATTCTTTATATTTCTCTATAAGACTCTCAGATTCAGGATTATTAATGGTTCTAGTATATAGTCGGATAAGCTTGTCACTATAACTTTCTGAATCATCAGTTTCTGAAATATTAAAAAGTATAGACTCTAATTCATTAATTTTTTTAGTTTTTGTAAGCTCTATCCTATACGATATATCTTTATTAACTGCTAATTTGTAGTCATTAAGTAATTTTTTTAAACCATTAAAGTGACTTATAAATGATTCAGTATCAGTGCAATTTAAAATATTATCTGTAACCTTTAATATTTGCCTGCAAAGTCTTTTTGATGTATCAGATAATATAAGATTTGTTGAATATTTAATATCTTCAGTAAGATATTTAAGATTGTACAAATCAAACTTTGTATAACTAGTTTTATCTTGAAATTTGATAATATTGTCGATACATTCGTCAATTTTGTTTATTCTAAAAGATCTTTCTTGATCATAGTATATACTGATATTTTCAAATAAATCTTTAAAGTCTTTATCGACAGTATTATCCATAAGTATTATCCCACCATTGTTCCTGCAGATCCTTTTATGCTTGCTGTTACACTTCCTTTGATGTTTACGTTTACACCTTCAGCATTCAGACTTACATCGGCTTTTATACTATTGTTTAGACTTTTTATTCCAATATCTTGTGATGCTTGGATATTTGTATTAGCAGAGCTTTTTATATTAATAGTTCCAGACTCTATAGAAATACTTGAGTCATCAAGCACAATAGTCGAGTTACCTATTTTGATCACGATTTTACTATCGTTGAGCATAATACTTGATTTTTTAGTAGCCAATAGTATTTCTTTTTCAGTTATAGAAATTTTTGAATCTTTGACATTTTCAGTTATTTGTTTTTCAGCTGTTGACTCTATAGATTCTGTCGCGTTATGAGAAATTTTTCCTGAGGATTCTAATTTAGTAGTACAGCCTTTTGACTCATCTTTTATATCTATAAGTAAACCTTGTTCTTCTAGGTTAAAAATATGGTCTGCTTTTGACATAACGCTATCCTCTTAGTCTTTTTCTATGCTACTATCATTTTTTATAGTAAATTCATTTACAGAATCTGAGCTTATTATGTATTTCCAATTCTCAATGCTCTTATTATCAGGTAATATGAAATACAAAGCGTAGTCTTTACTATCTTTATCAAGTGGGAATTCATTGTCTCCAGTTTTTAGATTTAACACTTTTACATTATCATCATATATTCTTTGAGAAATTGATTGATAATTATCAGAGTAGAAAGTATTTTTGTTAGGTTTTGACTCTAGGACTATTTTTGTTTTAGGCACATTATTGTTGATATACAAACCATCACTTGCACAACTACTAAGCCCTAGAGCTATAACTAATATTAATGAAACTTTTTTAAATAAGTTATTGTACATCAGTATCTCCTTGTTTTTGCCAATCTAATACTTGTAAAAATTTTGATTCGACTTTAAAGCTTACAGGGTATGTTTTACCATTATGTTTAACTTCCCAAGTACAAATATTATTTTCATCACAATTTGCATCTTTAATTGCTTTTAATATAGACCATTTACCATGGTAGCTTATTTGATCAGTACTGCCATCTTCAAATTTTATAGTTATAGTCGTTGATTCAAGAGAGTTCCAATTGTAATTAATTTCCATACTATTTGAGTATGCTATATTCAGAGAATTTACATAATTTTGTTTATCGAGAATTATACTGAAGAAGGTATAATCATTATCTTTATTTGGTATAGGAGTTATCTCAAACTTGATAGCTTGAGGATTTCTTTTTTCATCCCATAATAGTTTGTTTAATAAGTAAACTTTGTTAAATTTATTTAAGTAATCTATTTGCTCAGAAGTTGAAAAATCTTCACTGCGCCACTTATCATCGGTCTTATCATAAGATAGTAATGGAGATAATTGCTCTACAAATGTTGAATATATATAACCATTACTATCAAAATCTTTAGTTATCATTTCATTTGTGGCTATAGTATTACTATCTTTATTAAATGGGAATTGACTATTTATAAATTCGTACTTAATATTGACAGTATTATCAAGTTTAGTTATCGCATCTTGTATAGCTATGGTTTTGATAGTGTCAATAGCAACATCGAGATGCTTTTTCAGTAATTTATACAATTTATTGTTGTTTGGACTATTTATTTCTGAAAGGTCAGAATAAACTTTTTGTAGAGGTTTGTATCCTTGCTTAATTTTTTTATAAGTAGCTGAATAACCTTGCTCTCTTATTAAATTGTTTAACTGTTTATAGATTTCTCTATAGTCAATATAATTTTTTGATTTAAGGTATTCATCATTCTCTTTAAAATAATTATCTACAGGTGTCCAAAGTGAAACATCATTCTGTTCTTTAGAATCATTTTGTTTGCTTAATTTAACTATTTTTCCATAGAATTGTTGAAGCTTATTGATTTTTCTAGTTGGATTTGTTTCAGATTCATCGCTTACTAAATCTGTATTTGAGCTATAGAACTCTATTAAACTATTGAAAGAAGAGTCTTTCGATGACATAGCTAGCAAATAAAGATTTAGAACATTTTTATTCGAGATGTTTTTACTAAATTCAGTATCATTGTTGAGTCGATCTATCATTCTATTATAAGAATTTATATATTTTGCACTGTAATTGTTTATAGAGCTCTTATAAATAGCAATCATAAAGTCAGGCTCTATGTTAAAGTTACTTTTAAGACTATTAAGAAGTCTATCGAATTTTTTGTTGATAGGCTCTATGTTATCTTTAATATATTCTTTTGAATAAATAGGGGATATTAATATTTTTTTACTGTAGAAATTAGGTGTAAATTCCATATACAGTTTCTTACTTACAGGATTTGTTAATGGAAGTTCATCTTTATTATATGTAGAATTGACGACACTATTTAGAACATAATGTACTAGAGAAACGGTCATCGATCCTATTTGCTCTTTGCCTTCATCAGTAATGTCATTAGCATTTTTTTCTAAAGATTTTACTAAATAATAAATGTGATCTAGCATATCACTAAAGCTTTCAAATTTTCTTTCACTTTCCTTTTGATTAAATATTAAAGAGACACTTTTTGTGACTGAGCTTGTGTATGATGAATTACATGATTTTTTTGATGATGTGTCAAATTGTTCTTGATACATTGAGAAAATGTTGTTTACTTTAATTGGTATTATGTAATTATTTTTTAAGTCTAGTATGGAGTTGTCGATGGTACATTTATACAGGTATTTTATATATATATCATTTATGAAATTCGCTCTTTTAGTATTTGATATTCCTAGATACTCAGCATTGAAGCCCTGTGTACTTAAATAACTCTCAGAATCTTCTCCTACAACTAACAGGTGATTTGTATATAACTTATTAGCTCTACTAATAGCAGTTTTAATTGTTTCAACTTTCAAATCGCGATTTGTATAATTGATTACAACCTCTAGCTGCTTTTCGGACAGGTTTGTGAAACTGCTTATTATTCTAAGCATACCGTCAGTTTCTTGATTTACATCTTTATTATTTAAATATTCAAAAAATACTAAGAATGATGTGACCATTGATAAATCATATGAGTCATTATACCTTGGTAAAATTACATTCTTTAGTAGAGCATTAGCATATTGCTCGTAAATAAAATGATATTTTATTGATTTTGGATACAAAATATCAAGAAGCAAAGTATCATCAGTTTTTTTTCTAGCCTCTTTTAAAATTTGATGAGCATTAATTTCAGATGAAGGATCTAAGTTTTTTATAGAGATCTTATCTTTCAATCCAATCTGTTGAAAAATATTAATAATAAATATACAGCTAAATAGTAGAGATATTAAATTAATGATAATACCTTTGGGAGAACTACTAAAAAAGATTGTATCTCCTTTAGCTATTATGTTATCTGGTATATTTAGACTAAAGTTAATAAACACATTCTTGTCAATTGATTTTAACTGAGGGTAGATGTTTTTTAACGTTTTTCTTATTTGATTTAATATTTTAATATTATGATATTTATCATTAACATCATCTTTATGGCTAAGGATTTTTAAGAGTATAGCTTCATCAGTATTATTTGAATTTTCATTTGAAGTTAATTTGAATATTGACTTCTTACCAATAGCATTATTATAGCTTTGGTAATGTCCAGATGATGTATAGAAAGATATAATAAAGTTTTTTAATCTTAGTTTTGATAGTTCTTTATAAATCTCGTTTATATTGTTATTTTCGTGAGTATTAGAGATATCAATACAAAAATTAAGCTTATAAAATTGCAAGTTTAATTTGTTTTTAAATTTGTATAGATTCGAAAGATCATCGTTTGCGAATACTAATGAAGGGTTGTTTTTATCAATAACTATTAGAGGTAATTCATCATTATCAATGATTTGAGCATCAGGCTTTATTTTCATTATATAATCTTTTGCTGCTAAATAGTCTCCATAGAATATATAAAGCCCACCCAAGTTATTTTTTATCTTATTTGTTTTAATAACTGATTTTGCTCGTTTTACAATTTTTGAAATAGGTTTTTTGTTAGAAGATTTTAATGCTTTTAGCCATCTTTTTATAAAGAAAATACCCATAACTGACAATATAATTACTATTATTGCTAGAGAAATTATTAATATTTGATGATTTTTTATAAAAGTCATATTTTAATTCCCTTTTGATTTGTATCTAAGAAAGATCCCTTTTTTATTGTTTATTAAAAAAGAATTCTCACAAGCTTCATTAAGTTGAGTTAGTGAGAATGTCTCGCCATCACTTGTTTGTGTATATGCCATTTCACAGTTTTCTTTAGCACCAAGAAGCTGCCTTTGTAAAAGCTGTTGCTGTGCTTTTTCTGTTGAAATTGCTGAATTTGATATTAGTTGGATTATTTCAGCACTTTCAAGTGATTGAACCTCAATTAATATAATATCATCATTTCTAAGAGGCATAAATTGGTTGTTAGCAGAATTCATGTTTACCTTCATAGGTAGGTATATAATTGGCTTTTCAGAGGATTTATCAGGCAATATCTCTTTAGCGATTTCTACCGTATAAAAAATACTGGTCTTGCTATTTTGTATAATGGAGGTTCCTTTTTCTCCACTTTCTTGAAATTCTGAGAGTGAGCTTTCTTCAGGTTTATAGTTTTTAAAGAATTTATAAGCTTTTTTTGAATCGTTATTAACGTTTTCTCCGATTGTTATTTTGCCGTTAATATAAAATCTATCAAATGTCTTATAGTTAGGATACTCGGGAGCTATATTGCTATAGCTTTTAATTCTATATGTCACTGAGTTATCGTGAGTTCGATTAAGAATTTTTGTAAAAGCTATTTTCTCATATACATCTGATTCAGAATTAGTTTTGTAATGTAATCTATCTAGATTCCTGTATAACTCTCTAGTGCTATATTTACTTCTTGAAAATGATAATTTTCTCTCACATATGAATAGATTTTTTATATTTGTTGTGCCTAAGATGGAGCGGTTATCATTTTCTAGCTTGGATAAACTAATCTCACTATCCATAAGTGGAAGGGTATTTTTTGAGGTTAATAATATTTGAAATTCTGAAGAGGTAACTTCTTTATTTTCATTGTTACTATTTTGTAGATATTGTACGGCTTGAAAATTATCTTTATATATCGATGAGAAAGCTTTTGCTGAGGCATTAGAAGTTTTTCGTTCTTCTTTTCTTTTGTTATTGATAGTTACATCAGGAGAGATGTCATTTTCTTTAATATAGAGATTCGGTTTATTAGCTATTAGAGATTGTTTTTTAAAGCAGCTTATATCATAAGGAGATAATTTAGTTTTTAAGTTCTCATCAGAGTTTGAAATATTATTTTGTAAGGAGCTATCTATTTCATCGACGACATAGTATGTTACCTTACCATTTTTCTTGTCACAGAAATATTTTAAGTAGTTTTTATTTTGCTCAAGTTGATCAATAAAAAAATCATAAAAACTTCTATTCACTGTTGAAATGAATACCTGAGGTATACGGTTTTTTAAGCTATCACTTTTGTTTGTATCTAGAGAGAATAAACTACTAAAGAAAAAGTTATCCTTAAAAATATCATCCAAACTTTTATTGATATCGATATAAGAAGGCTTGTGTTTCGACCAAAATGCTTTCAAAGGATCGTGAAATTCTATTTTAAATTCCTTTACACCTGAAGAAATGTTTTTAGAGTAAGAGTAAATGCTATACTCAAAATCTTCATTGATATCTACATTGTTTGAATTAAATCCCACGACGACAAATCGACTTGATCTAGAGTGATGTTCTTTCTTAGAGTCCTTCTTATAGAAATTGAAACTATCGTTAATTTGAATATCTATTAATATAGGTTGATTTGGAATTAATAGAAAATCAAAATCCTTATGATTGTTTATATATGCTAAATTAAAAGTTAAGTCTCCACTTACTCCATAGATGTTTTCGCGGACTTCTAGATTTTTGATATGTGAGTTTTTGAGTGTAAGAGAGTTTTGTTTAAAGTATTGCTTGTTATTTGTAGATATAAAGTTAATATTTTCGGTTTCAAAGTTTTGATTGATGGGTTTTATATTTATGATTAATTCTTGTTTTTGCAGTACTGAGTTGTATGCAATATATTTCGAAAGATTGTTTCTTAATTCGTTGAACTCTCTTAAAATGTTTTTTTTCAGAGAACTTGATCTTTGTATTGCATTATCAATAATGTTTAGAAGGTTGTCTATTTTTTTGATGTAATCATAAGATAATTCAAGAATTAAATCTGATTGGTACGAATTCTTTAATTCTAAAATAGCTAATTCTAGACTTTGAGAGTCTTTATTACTTGATGAGAAATATAATGTGAATTGATCAATGTTATTTTTGAGTTGAGTAGTTTTACAATATTGCTGATACTTCTTATAATTAAGGACGGATATCAAACTTTTCTTATATAGTGCCTTAGTAGTTTTAAGTTGTAGATTGATAATGTCAATATTTTCTAATTTATGAGTAATTATATAATTATTAACTTCACAGGCAAGTTGAGCAGATGAGAGTGTAATGCTATCATCTGCAAGATTCGAAGCTAACTGATTAATTATATTGTTTATATTTAAGTCAGTTATATTACTAATAGTTATCATTGCTTAAATCTATAATTAAAATCTGTAGTTGAAAGCATTTTACATAAGCTCTTATATGTAAGCTATATGTTTACAGCTGAAATTTTATTGTGTCCCAAAAGCGTTAAAACGTGATGTAGAGTGTATAAAAATGTTATATGGGTGTTGGTTTTATAGATGATTTTATATTTGGATAAAAAAAGTTGTAAAAAGTTTAATTTTTTTTAAAAAAGGTGTTGCATTTTGATTGGAGGATGCGTATTATATGTCTTCAACGGCTGACGAGTGATGTTAACGGTGAGAAGCTAAGGCTTCTAAGATAT
>NZ_WBSX01000026.1 GCF_009823375.1 Francisella noatunensis subsp. noatunensis
CAATATAAATACAAAAAAGAAGGTGACTCTAAACAAGTTAAGATAAAGGATAGAGCGAGTATTTCTGAAAGACCTAGCAGTGCTAATAGAAAAAATCTTTATCACTTTGAAGGTGACACTATTGTTGGTAAAGACCATAAAAGTGCTATTGTAACAATGGTCGATAGAGCTAGCAGATTTACTATTTTAGCCAAGTCTATAGATAGAACAGCTAATTCAATCAATAGAATATTGTACAAAGTATCTAATGGTCATAAAATATTAACAGCTACATTTGATAATGGTAAAGAGTTTGCTAAACATAAGAAGCTAACTAGCAAGACTGGCATCAAAGTATTCTTTGCTGATCCATACAGTCCTTGGCAAAGAGGTACTAATGAAAACATGAATAGGTATATCAGACAATTTATACCTAAAGGTACTAACTTTAACAATATATCTCATCAATACATTAGAAAGTTACAGATAGACTTGAATAATAGACCTAAGAAATGTTTAAATTACTTGACACCTAATGAAGTACATTTTGGTATCTCTATAAACATTGAGAATACAATCTAGCTATTGTTTTTTCATATCGATATATATACCGATTGCCATACCCATGACTATAGCTGCCACAACCATTGCTACCATTAGCTCTGGCAATGTAAAACCTAATGACTTTTTAACTCTCTTCGCTATCATTAACTTTTACATCTCTCTCAATAATTTTAACCCTATCAGCTACTTGCATTTGATTATCAATAGCGGCTATATTTACAACCCTATATACAATATCAACATTATTAGCAGCATCTTTTTTCGCTTTTTTATCGGCTTTCTCTGCCATTTTTTTGATATCCGCAACACTTAATGATTTAAATCTATTCACAAGCTGTTCTTTTTATTGAAGCTTCGTATCGTTTTCTTTTTCGAGCACAACGGTTTTGATAAACTCTATACCATCGTCGGTTTTAGAATCATCTAATACTCCAGTTAGACGATACACACTAACTCTCTCATCAAGAACAGTAGCTATTTCATCCTTTCTATTTTCAAGAGTTATACTTACGAGAATACTATTTAATAATATAAAACCGGATGATAGTACAAATAACAAAATCAAAGCAGCAATCATTGATTCTACGATACCAAATCCTGCTTGTGATTTTGTTTTTTTAGAAACATCGAATTAAATTTAGAATGAAACTGAGAGAATTACGCTTCTTTGAATCTTCCAAAAGACATTAGCTTATCATATCTCTTAGCATTTCTCTCCTCAACTGTCATCTCTGATAATACTTTCAACTCTGCAGCGATAGCCTTTCTGATATTAGCAGCTGTTGTATCATAGTCTCTGTGTGCTCCACCTAAAGGCTCTGGTATAACTGCATCAACTATCTCTAACTCTTTAAGGCGTCCAGATGTTATATTCATCATTTGTGTAACTTCAGATGCTTTTTCAGCTGTCTTGTGTAGAATTGAAGCACACCCTTCTGGAGAAATAGTAGCAAAATAACTATACTGAAGCATAAGTAATCTATCACCAACACCTATACCTAATGCGCCACCAGAACAACCTTCACCAATCACAATACAAACTACAGGAACTTTAAGTGCACTCATTTCTAATAAGTTTCTTGCTATTGCTTCACTTTGACCACGCTCTTCAGCTTTGATACCTGGGTACGCGCCAGGAGTATCAATAAAAGTAATGATCGGCATATTGAATTTCTCAGCCAATTTCATCAATCTTAGAGCCTTACGGTAGCCTTCAGGATGCATCATACCAAAATTATGCTTAATCTTACTCTTAGTATCACGACCTTTTTCTTGTCCTATAACCATAACAGGTTTGTTATTCAGTTTAGCCAAACCACCAATAACAGCTAGATCATCACCAAATGCTCTATCACCATGTAGCTCTTGAAAATCCGTAAAGACTAATGATAATAAGTCTTTAAAATAAGGTCTATCCGGATGGCGAGATAGTTGAACTACTTGCCAGTCTGTAAGTTTAGAGTAAGTAGACTCCATAAGCTCGAGTCTTTTCTTACCAAGCTTTTTGATTTCAGCTTCAGTTTTTTCATCCTCATACACATGAGATAATGAGGTAATCTTGTCTTCAATTTCCTTTATCTTTGACTCAAAGTCTAAATAGTTCATTTACTTTCTCCTTTCAAATTCAAATCAATTCATAAAAATAGCTACTTTATATTCTAAAGTATTTTAGCAAAATAAAAAAGCTACAACCAATGATTTTGAAGGTTTGTTATAGTATCCATTTATAATATAATCTCAAACATAAATTTTTAAAATCTAGAATATTAATCACTATGCAAGAAGTTTCAAATCACACACCAATGATACAGCAATATTTGAAAATTAAATCTCAATATCCAGATATATTACTGTTTTATCGAATGGGTGACTTTTACGAGCTTTTTTTTGATGATGCAAAAAACGCTGCAGAGCTACTAGATATAACCCTCACTGCTCGAGGAAAATCAAATGGCGAATCAATACCAATGGCTGGTGTGCCATATCACGCTGCAGAAGGCTACATCGCTAAAATTGTCAAAAAAGGATTATCAGTTGCAATATGTGAGCAAATAGGAGATCCAAGCATCTCAAAAGGTCCAGTTGAACGACAAGTTACACGTATAATAACTCCAGCTACAGTTTCTGAAGAGGCTTTTTTAGATAGTAATCAAGATAGCATTCTCGTAAGTATCTATGAAAAAAACAATAAATATCACATCGCATATACTAGCTATACTCAAGGCAAAATTCATCTTACAAATACGGTAACAAATTCATCTGATCTAAAAAATCAGATATTAAAACTATCACCTCAAGAGATAATTACCAACTCTAATAACCTTGTAGAAAAGAATATTTTCAACAAACCAGTAAAAGTTTTGGAAGAATGGTACTTTAGTAATTTTGAGGCAAAAAAGCATATACTAAACTCTTTTGATAATAGTTTTGCAAATAACATTCTAAATTTATATAAAAAAGAACAACTAACAGCTATCGGATCAATACTTGCTTATTTAACAAATACATTAAAAAGCATTCCTAAACACATTTCAGACATCCATCTAGATGAAGATCAAAACAGACTAAACATAGACATTAATAGTAGAAATAATTTAGAGCTAGATAATAATTCAAAAAGTAGCCTTCTAAACATAATGGATAAATGCAAAACTAGTTTAGGTAGCAGACTTCTAAGAAGATACTTCAAAAATCCTACTAGGGATCTAAACAAAATTTCTTTGCGTCATAACGTTATAAAATCCTTTAGGAAACAACATTATTTCTTAAAAATTCAGGACATTCTGTCTTATATAAATGACATTGAAAGGATAATTTCTCGCGTTGCTCTAGGAACAGTAAAACCTAAAGATCTAGTCTCTCTTAATAGCTCTCTCGAGCAACTACCTAAACTCAAGAGTCTACTTGAAGAAATAAACACCTCTGAGATTATAAATATAAATAATCACATTCATCAAATTGATGAGCTGACAAAACTACTAAACAAAGCTATTGTAGATAATCCTCCAATGACCATTCGCGATGGTGGCGTCATAAAACATGGTTTCGACCAGGAACTTGATGAGTTAAGAGGGCTAAAAGACAACTCTTACGATTTTTTATTAAAATTTGAAACTCTGCAAAAGCAAAAAACAGGGATTAATACACTAAAAGTTGGTTATAACCGTGTACATGGTTATTACATTGAACTTTCGAAACAATATGCTGACAAAGTCCCAGCGGAGTATATCAGACGCCAAACATTAAAAGCTAGTGAGCGCTATATTACTGACGAGCTAAAAGCTTTTGAGGATAAGATTCTCTCAGCAAAAGAAAAAGCTTTAGCTAGAGAAAAGCTTATCTACGATACTCTATTGAATAAAGTTTTAGAATACTACTCCCAAATCCAACAGACTGCAGCAAGTATCGCAAAAATAGATGTCTTAGCAAACTTTGCAGAAAGAGCTATCAAGCTAAACCTAAATCAACCTAAATTTAATAAAACTGGTAAGTTAGATATAAAAGAAGCTCGCCATCTAGCAATCGAGCAAAATATTGATGAACCCTTTATACCCAATGATACCCTATTAAGTACAGACACTTATACGTTAGAAATAATCACTGGACCTAACATGGGTGGTAAGTCCACTTATATGCGTCAAGTTGCTCAACTTATCTTTCTAGCATATATAGGCTCATTTGTACCAGCTAGCTATGCAGATATAGGCGATATAGATACCATATACACTCGAATTGGTGCCTCAGACGACATATCTAGTGGTAGATCTACATTCATGGTTGAAATGACTGAAACAGCTTATATCCTGAATAATGCAACTAAAAAGTCTCTAGTAATCATGGATGAGATTGGTAGAGGGACAAGTACTTTTGATGGCTTATCACTTGCAAAAGCTTGTGCAGAAAAATTTGCAAAAATTGGTGCATTGACTCTTTTTGCCACGCATTATTTTGAGCTTACAGAGTTAGTTAATCAATATCCAAATACAAAGAACATTCATTTTGAAGCTAAAGAATATAAAGATAATATCTATTTCATGCACAAGGTAGTTGCTGGTGCCGCTAAAAAATCTTATGGTATTCAAGTAGCTAAATTAGCTGGTATTTCAAAAGATGTCTTAGAATCAGCAAAGAAAAATCTAGCTAATTTAGAAAAAGGACAAGATAAATTGGATACTATTGATCAGCCTCAACAAAATCTCCAACTTGATCAAACTCCACAAAAGAATCATATTAAAGAGCGACTTGAAACAATAGATATCAACTCAATAACGCCAATCGAGGCTCTAAATATACTCTTTGAGCTAAAAAAGCTCTAATTTAGTTATATAAACTTTTTCAATTTGCTATAATTTTTCAGATATGAATTTGTAAAGTCTTAGGAAAAGCAATGCAAAATAACGAAAATCAACCTTCTTTTTTAATCCAAAAAGTATATACCAAAGATGTTTCATTCGAAACTGTAAACTCTCCTGCTTGTTTTAAAGATCAGTGGGATCCTAGCTCAGATTTCAATATTGATCTTAATACAAAAAAAATTAATGATGAAAATTTTGAGCTTGATTTGACAATCATAATAACTACTAAAAACAAACAAGCAAATGCGTACATAGCTGAGGTTACTCAGTCAGGTATATTTACAATTACTGGCATGAGTGAAGAACAAGTAGAATCTGTGCTTAATACTTACTGTGCTAATACTCTTTTCCCTTACGCAAAAAGAGTTATTGATTCTTCGATAATTAAAGGAGGCTTTTTACCTCTTAATCTAGCACCAATTAACTTTGATGCTATATATATGCAAAAAAAAGCAAACCAATCTCAACAGCCAGCACACTAAGTTAAGAATAAATATGAATAATCGACAGAATAGCTTCATCAAAATTTTAGGATCAATAATGATCATAGTAGGTACTATGATAGGTGGCGGTATACTAGCACTCCCTATCATAACCGCTAAACTTGGTTTTGTGATAGGCTCTATTCTCATATTCTTAGTCTGGAGCATAATGACTTACACCGCTGTCGTTATCTCAGATATTTCTTGCTCAATGCCTTATGGTAGCAGTTTTAAAACTATAGCAGAGAAATATCTTGGTAAAGGTGGGGGTATAGTAGCAAGTATAGCTTTTTTAGTACTTATGTATTTTATTAGTACCGCTTATATCTCAGCTGCTGCATCATCATTATCCTCATCCTTCCCTAATCTTGATGAAAAAGCATCATCATTGATCTTTGTAGTCATTTTTGGAAGTATCGTAGTATTAGGAACAAGATTTGTCGATTATGCTAATAGATTTTTTATAATCCTAAAAATACTCGTATTAGTAATTTTATGTGTTGTATTTAATAGTTATATTGAAATTCCAAATCTTTTTGTAACTCCAGTTGATTTGGGAGTTTCATTGATTATAGCGATCCCAGTCTTTACAACATCTTTTACATCTCATATTATAGTCCCTGCCTTGTCTGACTATCTTGGCAAAAATGCTAAAGATATGAAACGCATAGTTATTATCGGCAGTATCATACCGCTTATACTATATATCATATGGGTATTTACTATCTTAGGTGTACTACCACTACACGGTCCTGTAAGCTTCATGGATTCGATATTTAATCACATCCCAGTTGATAAAGCTAATATCGGTGATATTCTAAAAACCTTAGGAAGCAAGGTAAGAACTCCGACAACAGATGCGGTACTGCATATCTTCACTTATGTGGCTATTATGACATCATTTTTAAGTGTTAACTTATCTTTATTTCACTTTAACTTAGACACATATAAGTTATATAAAACAAAAAAGGTTATTGGATACTCAATAGCAACAATTCTGACTTTTGCCATTCCACTAATAATAAACCAAATGGATCCTGACATATTTATTTATGCTATGACATGCGTTGGCCTATCGATTACTGTCTTATTGATGATTATGCCGGCTCTTATGGCATTTAAGATAAATAGTCTTGGTGAGAGCTTTAACTATAAGATATCAACCTACAAAAGCTTATGGCTAATTTCTCTAGTTTCTGGTGTAATAGTAATATTGTGCGTAGTTCTGTAATTTAGATAATGACAAATATAGAACATATTGATAATTTCCTTGATAATTTACTCTACCTAAAAAATTACTCTCAAGAAACTATAAATAATTATCGCAGAGATTTACTCCAGTTAAATAGCTCAATAGTTGATAAAGATATAACAAAACTTGAAAATAATGATATTTTAATGTGGGTCAAAAAGCTTCATGCCCAAGGAAACTCATCAAAAACATTACAACGCAAACTTAGTTCTTTAAGAAGTTTTTTTAATTTTTTGATAAATAGTGAGTTAATAAAAAATAATCCCACAACTGGTATCAAGGCACCTAAGAGTAGCAAAAAACTACCTAAAGCCGTAAATACAGATGAACTAGCCTATTTATTAGATATCAAACCAAGCAATAATATCGAAACTCGTGATATAGCATGCTTTGATCTTTTGTACAGCTGTGGAATAAGACTTAGTGAATTATCTTCAATAGAACTAAAAGACATAAATATAAATCAAAAAAGCATACGAGTAATAGGTAAAGGCAACAAAGAACGAATTGCATACTTTGGTAGTAAAACACTAACAAATTTAAATAGATGGCTAAATATTCGAGATACTTATAGCCCGAAATGTAACTATCTCTTCATCTCACAAAATGGTGAGCATTTAACAAATAGATCTATCCAAAAAAGGATTGAAATCTTTGCACAAAAATATGCAACAAAGCATATACATCCTCATATGTTACGCCACTCTTTTGCGACTCATGTATTAGATTCGTCTAAAGACTTACTTGCTGTAAAAGATTTACTTGGTCATGCAGATATTTCTAGCACGCAAATTTATACTCACCTAAATTTCCAACAACTTGCTAGTGTTTTTGATAAAGCACACCCTAGAGCGAAAAAAAAATCATGAATATTTACAACTTAGCAGTAAGATCTCATATTGAGAATATTATAGATATTGAGTTTGAATATATTTTATCAAACCAAGATAATAAGTACTTATATGTCGAGGATAATATCCTAAAACTACATTACAAAGATAAAGAGCTATTTATAGATTTTAATAGTAACGAAATTCTAAATAGGATAGATCCTAAAACTAAAAAATGCAGTATTGTCCAAGCAGTTGAGGGTCGCTCAAAAGACAAACTAAATATTCTAGATACAACAGCTGGTCTCGGCAGAGATACATTTACACTAGCAGCTAGAGGACATAGATTGACTTCGCTAGAGAAAGATTGTTATATTTACGTATTACTCGTAGATGCACTCAATAGAGCAAGACAAACTCTTAACTTAAAAGCCATTGCCAATCAAATAGACTTGATTAATATAGATGCTAATGAATATATAAATACTACTAATATTTCTTTTGACTGTATATATATAGACCCAATGTTTCCACCACGTAACAAAAGCGCTAAAGTCAAACAGGGAATGCAAGTCTTACACGATATTGCTTTTAATAACGATGAATCTAACTCAAATTTACTCAAGAATATTATCTTATCGAAAAAAACAAAAAAAGCTGTTGTAAAAAGACCTATTAATGCTGATTTTCTTTATGATAAAAAACCAACATCTCAACTTAAAGGTAAAACAAATAGGTTTGATGTATATAGTCTATAACTGTATCAAATATTTCTCTTAGCATTTGTGTATGCTGCTACTATAATAATCCCTGCTATGAATAAAAGTACAGCTGATATCCAATAATATGGAATAAAATCTCTTATATTCTGAGGTGCATTGCTAATAATCATCGCAGAGTTTGCATAATTAACAGCATAGCTAATAAACACTACAGAAAAAAATAACAACCCTATGGCCAACCTAAATGCAACAAATATAGCTCCTATTACAATCAGCATATAGCATAGATAATCAAAGCCAAATAATAACTCGTAATCAAGTATATATGGATTGACATATTTATACATCACACCAACCCATAATAACAAGACAATCAAACTAGTAACTATTGCTAGCAATCTTACTTTTTGAGTTGGTTTGGTATAGTTAGATTGTTTGAGCCAAATATATCCAGTAACTACAGTTGTTAATATCTGTGCCGACAAATAGATAAATGATGTTGTAATCCCATATTTACCATAAATAAAAACTTTTATAATCAGACTAGCTAACACGAACATCCAAGCATACTTGTTTTTCTTATAAAGTAAAATTGCAAACCCAAGTAAACACGCATTAGCTATACAATCATAAATCACATAATCCAATGTAATCATAATAGAAACCTAAATTTATCCTTAATTGATGTAGTATAAACAGCTAGATTGTATTCTGAAAGTTTTAAGATATCTGTTTTATGATTTATTTGAAGTATATATACAAAATATTATTACTGAGTATTGTCACTAATGTTTTATACGCCAACCAAGATGACAATGTATATACATGGAGAGACTCTAGAGGCAATGTAGTATTCTCACAGACAGCTCCAATGTTTGATCAAGAATATGAGAAAATTGGTGTAATTCATAAAAATCAAATACAACAAAAATCTCCTGTGGAACAACAACTTGCTTCGCTAAAACAAAATAATTTATATTTAAGTACTCATAATACACAACAGGATAATCAACAACAAAATGGTAGAAATTCAGAAGTAATCAAAGTAAAATAATCTCACCAGCTAATGGTGAAAATCGTTTTGTCCATAATGAGAAATTACCAATTATTTTGGAGCCATCTTTGACAGCTGAAGATCATCCAATATTTATAATAAATGGCATACCATACCCTGCTCACTTTGAAAATGGGATGTGGAAAGTAAATAGACCAAATCTAGGACCGGTAACAATTTCTGTTAGAGGTAGTACTAAAGATCATAAAATTATTACCTCAAGTGACTCAGAATTCTATAGACGTCAGGTTCTTGGTAGATAAATTAATATATCTAGGCTTTTGATTATTATTAATTTTATATATACTTAAAGATAGCTAAAAGTTTGAGAATTTAAATAATGTCCAATTTTCATAAAATCATATTGCTTTACGTTATATCATGTTTTACCTTTATATCTCTCGCCCAAGCAGCTAATCCAACTATTTACTCATGGCGTTCAGAAAATGGTAATGTTGTATTTTCAGAAGAAAAACCTTCTGATGATACTGATTATAAAATTATTGAAGTTGGTCAACCTACAGTTGTAGATACTAAAGCTAGCCAAGATATGATCTCAAATCAACCTGTTAAAATTAAGCAAAGCGATATTTCTAAGCTGAACAACTCTAGTCTAGCTGAAAAGAACAAAGAAGTGTTAGATGAAAATCAAGGAACAACTGAAGATCTAAGTGTACAAATAACATCTCCAGCAAATGATGCTAATATTTTCACCAAAGAAGATAAATTAGCTATATCAACGAATCCTGCCATATCTGCTGATGACAGGCTAACTTTTATAGTTAATGGTACAGTTATGCCTGCAACATTTGAAGATGATCAATGGAAAATTGCTAGACCAACACCTGGAGAGAATAAGTTAACTATCGCAGGACAAACTGCTGCTGGCAATCAAATCAAGTCGACAAATGAAGTAACTTTTGACATCAAAAATGGTTGGTTACAACAAGCTAAAAATACAGGAAACTATGCTGGAAAGTAGTTAAGTTTGCTTCTACTCTACTCATCCCAATTAACTTCTATAAATTTCTCAGGACTCTTTTCTTTTAAATAACCCAAATTAGGGCAACTAGAAGTATGTATAACAACACCCTTTGTAACACTCATATATCCTTGAATTTCGTCAGGATAAACAGGCTGACAACATTTAGCCATCTCATACTTCATACCATTAAATCCAGATACTAAAACCTTAGGAGTCTTAGTTTTGGCTGTAGTTACTCGATTCTGCTTTTTGACAAGCTTTTCTTCAGCTGAATATGTATCAAGTATATGATTAACAATACTATTAATTCTAACAGTACCATTCTCAACAGAAACAAATAAGCTATCACTACTTTTCATATTAAACTTATTGGCAACTTCTACAAAATCGACCTCTTTAAGATCATAGCCTCTTAATTCCTTGAGGAGTCTATCTTTTCCTAAAACAATATTATCTTCTTTATTTTGCTCATTAAACCACTTGGTTACCCTAGATCTATTTCTAGCAGAGGTTAAATATCCCAAACTCTCCGAAGCCCAGTCTTTGCTTGGATTTGGCTCTTTCCCAGTTAGAACCTCGACCTTATCTCCTGTTTTTAGTTTAGTTGTTAGAGGTACTATCTTACCATTTAGTTTTACACCTTTTGTACGGTGACCAACCATAGTATGTACAGAATATGCAAAATCTAGGACTGTAGAGTCCTCAGCTAAGTCTATTAATTCATTAGCAGGAGTGAATACATAAAGTCTCCTATTTAGCTCTTTAGTAATTTGACTATCATCGTCGTTGATTTCTTTTTCCCATTCAAGAAGAGATCTCAACCATGCCACTCTTGCTTCATATGATGCATCAAACTTCACACCTTCTTTATAACGCCAATGCGCGGCAAAACCAAGTTCTGATTCCTCATGCATTTTATGCGTTCTAATTTGAACCTCGATATTTTGTTCACCAACCCTAACCACAGTATGTATAGACTTATAACCGTTCGGCTTTGGATTAGCTATATAATCACTAAACTCCTCTGGAATCGGTGAATATAGGTTATTAACTTCAGCTAATACTTTATAACATTCATCTATATTGTTTGTTATAACTCTAACAGCTGTAATATCATAAAGATCATTGATATCTTGATAACCTTTGTTTTTAAACTTTTTGTATATACTATAGATGTGTTTAACTCTACCTTGAACACCAGCATCTAGATTATACTTTCTAAGTATTTGTTTTAACTCTTCAATAACTTGATTAAGAAATTCTTCTCTTTCTTTACGTGTAAAACCTAAACTTTTGGCTATTTTTTTATATTCTTCCTGTTCTAAGAAAAAAAAGGCTCTATCTTCAAGCTCCCACTTAATAGCTCCCAAGCCAAGTCTATTTGCCAATGGTGCATAGATATCTAGTGTTTCTCTAGCTATAACTCTTTGGGTGTTAGTATTTAGAGACTTTAAATGACGGACAGTACATAGCTTATCAACTATTTTAATTAAAACGATTCTGACATCTTCTATAATCGTCAAAAGCATTTTTCTAAAAGTATCAATCTGCTCAAGTGAGATATTATCAGAACGGTACATTCTAATAGCTGACATTTTGCGTGTACCTTGCAAAATCTTAACCACTGTCTGATTGGTTGCGTTCTCTACATCTTCATCGGATATATCACCAAAATTATATAGCTCATATAAAATACCTGCAGATACTGATTCTTCATCTGCTTTGATCTTGAAAAGAACATATGCCATCTCGATAGCATATAAAAACGAGTTTATTCCTGTTGGATGACGTACTGATTCAGCACTCTTACTTTTTAAAAGTTCTAACGCTGCTGCTATAATCTCAAACTTATCGCTAGTATAAAAACTTTTAAGCTCGGATATCAAAAGGTCATCTTTTATCTGACAATCACTATCCAAAAGTTTAGAGTCAATAACTTGCATAATTTCCCACTTTTTTTATAAAAAAATACAAAGCTAGTCTATAAGCCGGGTTCTGTAATAGACAGTCATTTATCTAGGCCTATTGTCACCAACAAGCTCAAGCGACCTACCCTGCTACAATGCGAGCAACATTTTCGTAGCGCTATTTGGTCTTGCTTTAGATGGGGTTTACAATGCCATTGAGTGTTACCACCAATGCGGTGTGCTCTTACCACACCTTTTCACCCTTACCTTTTTGTAAAAAAAGCGGTTTATTTTCTGTTGCACTTTCCGTAGGCTCACGCCTCCCAGACGTTATCTGGCATCTTGCTCTATAAAGCCCGGACTTTCCTCACTTATAAAAAGTGCGACTGTCCGACTAACTTTGTATTATTAGCTTTCTCTCATCTTTGCTAGTTCAATATTATAATTAGATTTTACCGAATTATACTCTTCCTGCAAAGCAGATATCTTAGTATTATACTGCTTTTTTATTTTTATAATTTCAAACTCAAGACCCATTCTATCGTTATTTAATTTTAGTCTACATTTATTATATTCTTCTTGTAGCATTATTCTATCATAACGAACAGCTTGTATTAGATTAAATATCTCGACCAACTCATCTGGAAACTGCTTAAGTTTATCAAGGTTAAACTCCTCAATATTAGAGTTATTATTGTTATTTTCAAATTGATAATTACCACTATCATGTGGTCTTTTTTTAAAATCAAAACTAGGTTTTTTCATAGAAATGTAAAAGATTTAGAAGTTAATGAAATCATATATGTGGTAATCTACCAAACGCTACTAATAATTGCAATGCAATAATACCTACACCACAGAATAATATCAAAGATAAATAAAACTTACTAATAATACTATTTTGCCCCTGCCTAGACCTTATAACCCAAACCATTAGTGCAGGTTGCACAATCAAAAGCACAGACACAAAAATACTTGCATATCCCAGAGCTGCTATAAAACTATTAACAAAATATATCGCAAAGAATAATGGAGGTAATAGCGTAACGACCAAAGTAATAAGCTTTTTTCTAGAATTTAGAGCATACAAATCCTGATTAAATGAGAATAGTGCCAATGCTACACCGAGAAAAGATGTAATAATTGCAAAATTCTCAAAAAGTCTAATAAAAACTAATGGGGCTCTTTGTCCTAAACTTACATAGGCTTCTGCTAATGTTTTACCTGAATGACTTAGATCAATAAAACCATTGCCACCATATAAATTTATAGTCCCTAGAGTTGCCATAACCCAAACTAAGTAAAAAACTAGTGGAGCTAATGCCCCAACAGCTACCGTTCTTTTAAATACAATATCATTTTCAAAATAATTCCTAATTGCAGGAATCACAATATGGAATCCAAAAGATGTTACAAGTATTGGGATAGAAAACCAAATATATTCAACACCTAATGCTCTACTCTCTAATATAGCTGGGCATATTTGTGGAGCAACAAAAGATATAAACAATACAAAAGCCAAAACTTTAAGACTCAAGAATAGTTCATTAACTCTAAATACAACCTTAATTCCTTTATAAATGAAAAATCCAAAAATAAATGTAAATAGAAGCTTTGCAAAACTATCACTTTCAAAATTAAACCAACTAGTGATATATGTCTTAAAAAGCTGCCCCCCCATAAAGATATAAGCTGTAAGCAACGAATAGAGCAATAATAAATAAAACAATAAATTCATTACTCTACCAGACTTACCTAGTATATTATGAGCAATTGAATCCATATCAGTACCTAGTGGCTGTGAAACATTTGCTTCGACAATCAATAAAGCTGTTGCATACATTATAATCCAAACTAGAAACAGCGCCATAAGCGCATAGTTAAACCCAACAGCGGCTACTGCAAACGGAATACCAAGCATGCCAGCACCTATTGCTGTACCAGCTATGATAGCCACTGCGCCTATCTGTTTAACTTTTGAAACCTGTTTCATAAGCACCATTTTTTTTCATAAAATTATTTTCAAAAACATTGAATTATACCAATATTGATAATTTAATGTAAATAATCAGCAATTAATAACTGGTTATATGGGTATTTTTGTAAGATTATCATCTTGATTTTGATAGCAGATAAAGACAAACTTGCTAATTACATTTCTAAATCATATATAAAATATCATGAGTATACAAAGAAAGGCCGTATTTGCCTTTTTATAGTCACCATTCTTTGGGGAACAACATTCCCTTTAGTTAAGATCTCTCTTGAGTATGTATCGCCTGGGCTTTTTGTAGCTTTTAGACTAGGGTTATCATGCTTATTATTCTTACCTTTAATTTTAAGAGCTAGGTTTAATAATAAGCTCTACTTACTAAAAGTAGGGGCCATATTTGGCTCACTTGAAGGTATGAGTTTTTATTTTCAGACTCAAGGGTTATACTCCGTTTCATCAAGTGTTTCTGCATTTTTGACAGCTTTGAGTGTAATCATGATTCCTTTCATAGGAAGTCTTTTTAAGGTAGATCGATTAACAATTTATGGAATAGTTGCTTCTGGTGTTTCATTAGTGGGGATATATGCGCTATCTGGTGCAAGCTTTGATAACTTCACTATAGGATACCTCTGGTCAGTATTGTGTGCATTGATGTATGCAGTATCAGTGGTATATCTTAGCTATGAAACTAGAAAAGATCATCGCAGTGAAGCTTTTAAAGATCTACGCTTACTCATAATACTGCAAGTAGCATTTGGAATACCTATGCCTTTGATAACAGATGTATCATCGTTTATGTATCTTCATTTTAACTATATCTTAATAATCGCTATAGTTTTTTGCTCAATTTCAACAATTACTTGCTATGACTTACAAAACACTTATCAAAAATACTTAAGTATGTCTCAAGTTGCGGTTATATTTTCTTTCGAGCCTATTTTTGCGACAATTTTTGGAAAACTTATCAATGATGAAAAAATATATTTATCAACTATTATTGGAGGCTCATTAATACTAGTAAGTTACTTTATAATTGAGATAGGAAATAGGAAAAGACAAGTCTAAGCTCTTGGATCAAAATTCATTTTTTCTTGCATCTGCTTATAGAACTCTTTTTTCTCATCAGTATCAGCAGGTGGTAATTTGACATCATAAACAATATAAAAATCTCCATCCCCAAGACCTTTACCTTTGATACGCATTTTACGGCCTGATTGACTACCCTCTGGCACTTTCATTTTTTTCTTGCCATATGGGGTATCTATTTCTAGTGATGTACCCAGAGCCGCCTCCCAAGGAGCTATATTAATATGCTCATATATATCATTGCCATCAACCTTATAGTTTTTATGATCCACTACTTCAACTTTGATATACAAATCCCCAGCTGGCGCATTTGCTCCAATACCTGCACTACCTTTACCTTTGACACGCAGTTTTTTACCATTGCCCATAGCTGGTGGTATTTTGACATCCACACTTTTGTGTTGCATAGTTGGCATACCATTAGCACCTGCTTCTTGATAGCTATATGAAACTGTTCTAGAGCCACCTTTGATAGCATCTTCAACATTCAAGCGTAAAGAGATGTTTATATCTTCACCTTTTCTAGCTCTTGGTTGACCTCCACCAAAGCCTCTTGCTCCAGCTCCGCCACCACCAAAAAGATCACCAAAAATATCACCTAAATCCTCAAAGTTGAAACTTTGAGAACCTCCGCCTTGAGAGAAACCTCCAAAACCACCTCCAGCTCCGCCAAAACCGCCTTGCTGAACTTTATCCCAGTTTTCTCCATACGCATCATAGAGTTTTCTTTTTTCTTTATCACCTAAGACATCATAAGCTGTTTGAATTTCTTTAAATTTATCCTCAGCCCCTTTTTCTTTGTTTACATCAGGATGGTATTTTTTCGCTAACCTTCTATATGTTTTTTTTAGTTCTGCTTCTGAAGCATCTTTACTAACTCCAAGTAAAGAATAATAATCTGCCATATTTTAAACTCTCAAATACTTTCAAACATACCCAACAAATAAACGATGTGGATATATAGTTAATGTTATAAAATTTCCTGCTATTAGATATAGGGATTAATTAGCGAAAAACAAGTGATATGGTTAAATTATCTAAAAATTATTAAAAGTTTTATATATTACTTATTACTAGCAAGTTTATATATAAACCCAGCCAACAAAGCCCATGGACAATTAAATATAAGATTAGCGTAAAACACATCATTTCCAGCATTTGATGCGAAGAAGCCATCGCCGGAATAAGGCATTCTTATCATATAGTTAAAAAGTATAACTATCAAAGCCATAGCAGCACTTCTTATCTAAATATTCTTTGGAAATGGTGAAATAAGAAGTAGTGCCCATACACCACCCCATATCATCATACGGTATAGCTCTAGCTTTAGATCTTCATTTAGGTTTAAACTATGAGTTGTAACCAAAATCGAAATAATCTCTATAACCAATCCACTGATTAATCCTGCCATATAGGCAGTAAATACTTTACTTAACAAATCTCTAATACTACTCATAACAGTTTCTCCAACTCTATTGCTGAATTGTCGCAATACTATAAATAACACCAGCGAGTAATGCCCATAAAGAATTAAAAACAATATTCATAACAAATACTGCTGTACCAGCATTTATAGCAAAGAAACCTTGACCAGCTAATGGCATTTTAACCAAAAAGTTAAACAATATAACAGCTAAACCAATAACTATGCTTTTGATAAGAATATTTTTAGATATCGGTAATGCAAATAATATAGCCCAAACACCACCCCATACCATTAAGCGATAAAGCGTATATTTAAATTCATCATTAAGCTCAACTCCATGCTGACGAATAAAAATAAACAAAAAATGCTAGATTGTATTCTGAAAGTTTTAAATAGTTGAAAGAGAGTTCCAAATATAGTTTATTAGGTTTTGACGAAACTAAAATAAACGATAAGGAACTAAAAAATGCCAAAGCACTTAACTCTTTCAAATAGA
>NZ_WBSX01000027.1 GCF_009823375.1 Francisella noatunensis subsp. noatunensis
TCAAGAGATAGCTAATCAACTAAATATTTCACGTACAACTTTATATGATTACCTTAAGTTTAGAAAGGTTGTTGTTGGTAAGAATTATTAAAAAACCGAAAAAATGGAGGGCTCTGCAAACAACCCCTAATAAGCATTGCTATGCCCTTAGAGACCACTGGAAAGCCCAGGGATTAGCCATAGCAACGATAAAAAATCGTTTAGCTTGTCTAAGGTGGCTAGGCGAGAAAATAGGCAAAGAACTGCCTGATAATCGAAAATTAGAGATTGAGAACAGGAAGTATAGCGATAATTCGGTAAATAAGGCTCAAGAAATCGATTTTAAGGCGATTTCTGACCTAACTGATAGACAAGCCCTAGCAATACAGTTGCAACGCGAATTTGGGCTTCGTAGAGAAGAAAGTCTGAAGTTTCAGCCTAGTTATGCAATCAAAGAGCATAAAATCGAGCTTAAAAGTTCTTGGACAAAGGGGGGAAGACCAAGAGAAATCCCAATTTTGAATGAAAGACAAAGAGAATTGTTAGAAAAAGTAAAAGAGGTAGCAGGTAAAGGCTCTCTAATCGAGAGCGAAAAGTCTTATAAGCAAGCTATGGAGCATTTCACGACTCGTTGTCAAAGAGCAGGGATTAAGAATGTCCATGGCTTTAGACATGCGTATGCTCAAGATAGATATAGGCAATTAACAGGACGTGAGTGTCCTAAAAATGGAGGGCTAACCTCTAAGCAGCTAACACCTGAGCAAAAGCAACAAGATTATGAAGCTAGAATGACTATTAGTGAAGAGTTAGGGCATGGTAGAGAGGATGTAACCGTCAACTACTTAGGCAGATAAAAAGCAATATAGCTATAGAAGTAAAGAAAGCCATTTTACACAGTAAATCGATTTTTCTCAGGTATTTTATGTTTTTTGATAAATCATCTATTTTGCTAGTTAAATCATCAAATTTATCATCTTGTTGCTTAACCAAATCTAAGAATCTATTCTCTTTTTTAAAATTATTCATATCTCATCAAATCCAAATGTGTGGTTTTCAGTTTTCTTCTTGTTTAGCTTTTTAATCTCTCCTAAAAACAAGGCTTTTTTAGACATCAACTTTGCATTATCCCAACTCTGCCAAACAGTATCGCAAACATTTTCTATATCTCGCAATAAATAATGCTCAAAGATATGTTTCACATAGTTTGTATCTAAATCAACTTCATCACTTAAAACAATCTCTTTAAGTCTGTCAGAAGCTTCAAAAGGTATGAAATCATCTTTTGTTTTAGTGTTCAGAATTTTATCAATTTGTTCGTTTGTAGTTTTGGAAGGTTTTGTTATGAGAAACTGTATTTTCCATACTTTACGACCTGCTTTTATAACATCATAAGTCACAAAAAACTCTGTTAAAGTGTTTATTTCTTCTAATGATTTATGTAAAAAGCTTTCCTTAAAGTGAGAGTATCTTCTTTTGTATGTATCAGGCATAGAAAAACGATTTATTATGTCATCTACTTCAAAAGTTGCTGGGACTATAACCTTGTGATTCTCCTGTAGTCCATATTCACTTTTAAGCAATAGATATAGTCGACCAGAATATTTACTTTTAAATGTAAGTAAATGCTCTAATTCTGCTGTTGTATATCTCTCTTTTAGTTGTATCAAATATGGTTTTAATGCTTTATCAAATCTAACTTCTAAACCAGCCTCTTTTTCTAATGGTTTAATAGCACTGAACCAGTTTACAACTGTTCTATCGGGTAAAACTATTGGCTTACTCATGATTGATAAGCTCATTTCTTTTATTCGTTTTCTATTGTGTTCCACATTAGTAGAATTGAAGACTTAGCATTAACTCAGAAAAATAAAAAAATATTTGCTGAAGTAAGCATTAATGCGAAGTTGTTTTTTGAAAATAAAGGCTTCAAGGTTATTGAAGAACAAACAGTCAAGAGAAGAGGAATTAATTTAATAAACTTTGTGATGGAGAAAAAAATCAAAAAAAATTTATAGCGCGTGGCCGATTACGACCAAATATGCAGTTAGACCCTTTTATCATTTTCTATAATTTGATTATCAAATCGTGCCGTAAAACACCTTCCTTCAGGTGGGTGATATAAGGCACATTGAGATAGCAATATTTTAGTGTGGTGTGTTTTGTTGTTCAATATATTGTCTAATTACACTGATAGGTGCACCACCACAACTACCTGCAAAATAACTAGGCGACCATAATACACCTTTCCAATAATATTGGTGTATATCACTGTGAAATTGTCTTAGTTTTCTACTTGATACACCTTTTAGACTATTCACTAATTTAGATACAGCCACTTTAGGTGGATAATTGACTAGCAAGTGCACATGGTCTTTTTCTCCATCAAACTCAATTAGTGGGCTAGTCGGAATACGTGTGTAAACCGGTAGTATAAATTTTAATCAAAATCAAAAAGAGTGCTAGACAGCATAAAATTAAAGGGATAACAGTTATCAATAAAACTGAAATATTACAAATGCTTATTATAATCCCTCCAAAAATATATCCTATGTATTGAATTTGTCCTACTCCACCAAATACTCTACCTTGCTCGCTATCAGGTACTTTTAAAGAAAAAAAAGCATAGAAATTCGTATTTAATATTGATGAAAAGACATATATTACTATAAATGCAATCCATAAAATTACTCCTTTATTAATAAATAAAGTTAATACGAAAAACATCATTATAGTAATTACTAATGAAAATAAGATTCTAGAAAATATAGATTTTAAAATTCTACTAATTTTTATCTGAACATATAACATAGAAAACATACTAGCTATAGCCATTGTCATAAAAAAGTAACTAACACTTATTGAATCATAAAGAAGGCTTTGATTTAGCGTAACCGCTATGGATTGTGTATATACCCCTTGCATACACCAAAATATAAGAAAAATATAAACTATTGATGATATATCTTTTTTATAAAAGATATAAAACAAATTTTCAAAGACTCTTTGTGTTGATAAGTTGTATCTCTTTATTTTTGCTTTTCTTATATTATCATCTTTCAAAAATTTTCTTAACATTAATAGATTAGTTATACTAAGTATTATAAGAATGATGAAAGGTAATATCATCGATACCTGTATATTAAATATAGATATACAGTAACCTCCAATAATAGGCCCTATTATTGACCCTAATATAAAAGCTAATATGGGATATCTAAATATTAAACTTTTATCTTTATTATCGTTTATTTTGACAATTATTGAATTAATTACCGCATAATTACCTACAGCAAAACCACATATAAATCTAGATATAATAAAAAATATCAGATTTTGAGAATACAAAGAGATAATAGCAATAATAAAACCAAATAACTCTAACTTTAATCCTAAAAGTAGAGTATTCTTCTGTCCTTTTTTATCTGCCATAGCCCCAATAATAGGCATACCAAATAATGTACCTAAAGGATAAACTACTAAGGCTAATCCATAGAGTATTGAATGTGAATAATTCGACCAGCCTACTAGTAACCCATATGATGGTTCATAAAATATATCAGGAAATATAGGCAATAATATACCTACTCCTAAGGCATCAAGAAAACATAATATTATCAAAGATATAAAAGCTTTATTTCTCATTTACCCATACTCACTAAAGTATCTCTTAAACTCTCAATATAGTTTAAATCTCTCTGAAAAGTTTTTTGATCTTCATTGATTAATATAAAAAATGCTAAATATGGACCAGTATCATCTTTAGCAACACTTAAAATATCACCTTTTTTTACAAATATTTGATATTTATGTAAACTTTGGCATCTACTTTTAATATCTTCCAAATCTAATACTTGTTTGATAACACCTTGTACATATGATGGAAATAAAACTAAGCTACATTTAGCTTTTGTATAAAACATGTCTTGTGTAAGAATACTTTTTTCTAAAGTTTTTAATATAGCCTCAGCTTGAGATATGCTAGTGATATTATTCCATATATCATTATCAAAGTCTCCACCCATAACCCTTGCTCCTAACTCTATTAGCCTAAAGTGTTTCTCATCGTAAAATATTTCTATATGAGAAGCACCATTTTCGACATTAAGTGCTTCTAGAATACGGCTGATGTATGGTATAAATTTTTTATAGTAGATCTCTAAGCTTTCTAAGGAAACCATCTCTGGTATAATTCCTCCATTTTCAATATACGTTTTTTTATAACTCCATATATCTGTTATAAAATGCTCTCCATTAGTTGTAAATGTATTAACTATAAATTCTTTACTGTTTATCTTTTCTTGTAAAATTAGTCTAGTAATAGATTGAGCCATGCTATTGTTAGAATTGAAAAGTTTTCTTGCTTTTTGTATTACCTGTTCTTTATTATGACATTCAAAAACATTAATTGATCCACCATCATCAACTGGTTTTAAAATACTAGGATAATTATTAAAAGATTCTAGTTTATTAAGGTAGTCATACTTTTCAAGAACTATTTCAGTAATTGTATCTAAGCCATACTTCTTTAATGTAAGCTGCATTAAAGATTTATCTCTTCTAAGAATAGTCGTTTTAGGATCATTACCCGGTAAATTTAAAATACTTGCTAGCTTTTCAGCAACATAAACACCTTCTTCAGCTCCTGGAATAACAGCTTTAATGTTATAATTGCTGAGAGTATTTAAAAGATTTTTCCAATCTTCATTAGCAAAATCAATATAATCTTCAAACTCTAAATAGTCTGGATGTGTCTTATAGGTTCCTTTCCCCTCTTTACTTAGTACATGGATAAGATTAAAGCCATTCTTTTTCAAAATCTTTGCTAGATATTTTCCTCCAGAAAAAGCATCAACTATTATTATATATATCCTTTGCTTATTCATTTCTTATCCTTGGTTTAACTACTTTTATTTATAAAATCAGTAATATTTTCTGCAACAAATGAAATATATTCTTCATCAATTAAAATACTAATATGATTAGCATTTAGCTCAATTAAATTTATATTGTTTACAGTATTTAAATAACAATTATACTTATCATCAGAGTACAGTCCCTCAATTTTCTCCCAACATTTAAACAAGAGTAAATTAGCTGGTGATTTATTAATCTGTATATCATTTAAAAAACTTGATGTTCTATTCATAAACTTTGTAAATTGCTCAAGTGAAAATCCTCCCGCCATAAATTTTTCTGCTATAGGATTCTCTTGTGTATATTCAATGACACTTTTTTTTGATATATTTTTTTCTCCGTAACTATTTATAGTGTCAAACATGATGACATGACTAGATAGATTATCAAATTCTTGTTTTAATTTTTCATAACAATATAAAACAATATTTCCACCCAATGACCAACCACCAAGATAAATTTTTGATTTTGGATTTTCTTTAATAATCTTTCTTAAAATATTATAATAGAAGCAAATTATTTCTTCTGAATCTACATCAATTTTATCAAAATAATTTATAAAATAGTTATTAACACCAATAACCTTTGTTGTTTTATCAATTTTATGAGCTAGCTCATAAAAAGCTTCTGAACCACTTGGTAAAGGATGGCATAATACTACAATGTTATCAGAATCACTATTATTCAGATCACAGTAATCTATTGTTGGCTGAGTTAGGAATTCTAAACTAGCTTTTGCCTGTTTGGCTATTGTCCTATTTGCATAGACAAAATTTGTAGGTAATTTTCTCTGAAAAAAATTACTTAATTTAACAGCTAGCATAATAGCTTGTAATGAATTACCTCCTATTGCGAAGAAATCTTCATTAGCACCTATTTTATTGACTTTAAATAATTTTTTCCAAACTCTATATATTTGTTTTTCATACTCTGTTTCAGGTTCAATATAATCATTATTACTTTTTAAATGTTCTATCTTAGGCAATGCTCTAAAGTCTATCTTTCCATTTATTGTTAACGGTATTTCTTTAAGCTTAACAAGATGTTTCGGCTTCATGTAGTGAGGAAGAGTATTATCTAAGTGCTTGTTAATATGAGATATTATTGTGTCATTTTTAGAATCGTCTTTCTTATTTTTCTCAATATGTAACGACTCTTTTTGCTGATCTGTAACATAGCCTAAAACAATAGCTGTATTAAAATGTCTTTGACCAAAAACTTTTGCCAAATCTTCACCAATATCAAACACTCCAAATAAGCAGCTACCAATATTATCAGATAATAAATTCTCTGTTATACATTGGGTCCATTCTCCAATTTCGACATATTTATTTCCACATGGAAGTATGATAATAGATGCCTCAGATACTATGAACTCGTTTCCAGCTGTTTGATCAAAATCAGTCATTTTAATTTGTTTGAGTTTTTTAATCTCACACTCTTCATAAATATAGCAGTCGATTAAATTCTGTTTTCTATCTTTTTGTAAAACAATAATTCTACTTGGTACTTTAACTTCTTTTATACTTAACTTATCAATTTGATATCTGAAAGTAGAAATATTTATCTCTTCATCATCAAAACTCTCAAAGGCCTCTTCATCATCTAGTTTTTCAATAGATATTCTTTCGCTCAAAAGATATGCCATATATCCAGTTTCCAGTTCTGCATATGCAAGACTTCTATCAAAATAATACTTTTCCATAGCGGGCTTATAGTAGTTAAATATAAAATAAATACCACCAGATTTCTCAGCATTAGATTTTTTTAGAAGAATTAACGAATGATGTTCAGGATGGTAATAATAGTACCCAGAAAGTGATTCACCATATTCTTTCGATATATAAATGTATGTTCGTACTGGATATAATCCACCTGCAGATGGATACCTATACTTATTTAATCCCATTGTATTTTCATTATTATATGCTTTCAAAATATTTAATACTTCACTTAATTCAATAATAGTATCTGAACTAATACATCTGGCATTAGAGTATTTATAGCTTTTAGTAATGAACTGTTTAATAATATCAAAACTAAGATCTTGATTAGAAAAGTTTCTATAGCTTTTCCTTAAAAAAGCATGTTGCTGATATGATTGATCATTGTTTTGCAATAATTTCAATGATTTATTACTATTTATATTTACTCTAATACCTTTTTTAGCTAATTTAAATTCCGATGAATCATAAATATATGGCTCAATATAAGCTACAATTTCTTTATTTGTCTTAGAGTGTTCTATAATTCGAACAACACAGTTTTTAACTGACTTTATGGAATTTATTTGCGATTGAATTTCATCCAACTCAACTCTAAAGCCATTAATTTTTACCTGATTATCAATTCTTCCAATAATTTCAATATTTCCATCATGATGTATGACACCTAAATCACCAGTGCGATAGATATAATTATTATTATCGTCAATCACAAAATGTTTTTTAGTTTTCTCATCATCTCCAATATAACCTTTTGCAACTCCAACACCTGTAATGCAAATTTCACCATGTATTCCTATAGGAGAGTGTTGTAACTCTTCATCAAATATCCACATACCCTGATTATACATTGCCTTACCATAAGGTATACTTCTCCACAATTCATCAATATTATCGATTTCATATAATATTGACCATATTGACCCCTCAGTTGCACCTCCAAGACTGATTATTTTAGCTTTAGGGAGTACTTTATGTATATTTTGAGGTAAAGTTAATGGAATAAAATCGCCACTTAATAAAACTAGTCTAACCTGACTATTTATATCTTTAAGCTGAGCTGTGTGTGTGAGAATATTCATAATAGCTGGAACACTGTTGTATATTGTAACACGATATTCTTTTATGATATTTAGCAATTCAGTAGGATTATCCGTAATATCATCAGATAGAATAACAACAGCAGCTCCAGATACTAATGCCCCAAAAATATCATACACAGATAAGTCAAAACTTATATTAGATATAGCTAAAGTTCTATCACTCTCATTAATATTAAATCGCTTATTAATATCTTTTATTGTATTCATTGCTCCGTAATGGCTTATTTTTACTCCTTTAGGTTTACCAGTAGAACCTGATGTAAAAATAATATATGCAAGCTGATGAATATTAACTCTTGGCAAATCCTCAGAAGTACTACATGTATGTATAATATCTTCAAAAACCAATGTCTCAACGTTATCTAATGAGACAGAATTTTTCTCTAAATTTTCATATCCATTTTTGTCAGTTAGGATAAATTTAGCTTTAGATATTTCTATAATGTCTTCTAGACGTGTTAATGGCCATTTTATATTTATAGGAATATATACTCCAGAAGAGGCCATAATACCCAATAAACAAGAAACTAATTTATAGCTCCTGCTTAAGTATACTATGACATTATCTTCAGGCTCTATATTACTATTTATAAGTGCTTTCGCTACGTTTACAGCTTGGACAGAAATTTGCTGATATGTATAGTAGTTTTCTCCCTCTATTAACGCAATGTTACTTGGAAATTTTCTTGCGATTCCGAAAAAAGCGCCATGTAGCGTTTGATTCTCTTTTGGTAAAACACTTTTATCAAAAGTTTCATTCGCAGCTTTTATTATATCTATATCTTTTTGTGGTGTTTTAAGTAAAATTTCATTTTTTGACCAATTTTTATCAAATAGTTGAAAGATTGCATCATGATAAATATTTATCATATTATCGATCATATTATGATCAAATAGTTCTGAAACAAAATCCCACTCTATAACGAGTTCTTCATTTTTTTCATAAATTTTATTATCTAACCAAACTTGGGATGTTTGTGTTATTGCGTATGTTCCACCTTTATAACATTTTGATAAAAATTTATCATCATGGTGTTTCATCCCTAATAAACTTGTCAAAACAACTGGTGCTATTAAACTATCCATACCCAATGAGTAAAACCTATTAAGATCTGCTTGTATAGATAGTCCTGAATATAAAACGTGGGATAAATCATCCCATAAAATATCTTGAGCCTTTTTAAATTTATCTAAAATAGTTGATTTTTGTTTTTTATATTCAAACAATTCTAAAGTTGTAAAATCCCCAAGAACATCATCGATATCATCATGAATAGGTTCTCTATTGAACAAAGTTAAATTTATTAAAAAATGTTTATTTATACTGTATTTGGCTAAAACATCTCCATAAAGAGTTAGAAAAGGTACTGTGGGAGATATTTTATTTATACGAATCTTATCTTTTATAACACCCCAGATTTCTTTAGGTATAGTTTTAGTTATTCTAGCAAATGTATTGTCATTTACTTTACTTGGAAGAATCTCTGTTTTTAGCTCTGGACTTAATGGTAATTCTGGTATTCTATATTGCCAGTATTTTTTATCATTTTCATATCTTTTAGCTTTTTTAAGCTTATCAAAAGCATATATATAATCTCTAAATGTAATTCCAATTGGTTTAAGTTTGCTCTCAAGATTATTATAAAGAATTGTTAGTTCTTGCATAAAAAATCTCATGCTATGAGCATCCATTATTAAAGCATCAAAACTAAAATGTAGAATATAACTTTGTGATAATTGAGTTACTCTATACTCAAATAAAGGATAGGTATTTACATTAAATACCTGATTTTCCATAAAATGACGCCATTCTAAAAGCTTTGTTTGCTGATCAGATATGCTTAAGTTACTTAAGTCTTGATATTTAATTTTATAGTCAGGTACTTCTTTTAAAAAACATTGTGTTCCCTTCTCTAAAGAAAAAACACATCGTAAAGCATGATGTCTGGCTATCAAAATATTCAAAGCTTGAGTAAGTTTATTAATATCTAAATAATCAAAACTATCTTCTCTATATACATGTGTAGAAACACCTCCTAATTCAAAAATATCAGCTCTGCCAACTAGATATGCTTGTTGTACATCTGTTAAAGGGAAGTCATTATAGAGGTTATCCTCATCATGTGAAGCTAATTCGAGAAACTCCTTACCTTTTTTTATTTGTTCATCAATTATTTTTGAGAATTCAGACAATCTACTATTTTTAAAAATTTCTTTAATTGGTATTGTGCAAGCAAGCTCTCTTTTTATATGAGCATTTACCATAATAGCTTTTATTGAATCTCCACCGAGATCAAAAAAATCATCATTACAACTAATTTCAGTTTTGATTGATAATATTTTTTGCCATATATTTGCTAATGATTTTTCTGTGGATGTATGAGGTTTAATATACTCTTTAGTTGATACTTCTATATTGATATTACTTAAGTCTTTCTTATTAATTTTGCCATTAACATTTAATGGCATTTCTTGTAGAAAAATAATTTTCTCTGGAATCATATATTTAGGAATTCTTTTTGCTAAATTTTCCTTAATATCGCTTACTGTTTGATCAATGTTACTGGTATAAAATGCTACAAGATATTTCGCGCCTGTCTTATCTGTTTTTACAAGCACAGCAGCTTGCTTAATTCCAGCCATTGAGATTAAACAAGCTTCTATTTCATTAATTTCTATACGATAGCCTCTAATTTTGACTTGGTCATCTGATCTTCCTATATAAATTAATTCACCATCTGACTGCCATCTAGCTATATCACCCGTTTTATATAGTTTTTGGTTAATCTTATTGGTTGCAAATGGGTTATAAATAAATTTTTGACTATTTTCATCAGGTAAATTTAGATACCCATGAGCAAGTTGTATACCAGATATACAAAGCTCTCCGTTTGCACCAATAGGTTGCAGTTCATGATATTTTGATAATAAATAAACCCAAGTATTGCCTAGAGGCCTACCTATAGGTATATTTTCATGCAATTGTTTAACTTCATATCTTGTCGTACATCCAGTATATTCAGTTGGTCCATAGCCATTTATTAGTCTATAAGATCTATTCGTATATTTCTTTAACTTTTCTCCTGCTGTCCATAATAACCTTAGTGATTTGTTATCAATTAAGGACATAAAGTTTTCACATAATTGAGTGGGTAATAATGCTACTGTGATATTATTTTTCTCAAAATAATCATTTAAATAATATAATGAAAACCTTACTTCTTCTGGCACAATGTGACTTGTAGCACCTTTTAATATTGGTAATAATAATGACCACATTGAAACATCAAAGCCAAAACTTGAGTAAAAAGCAACATTATCGTTTTCATTTATCCCATTAACAGTATTTTCGTAGTTAGCAAAATTCACTAGTGCTTGATGCTTTTGAATAACTCCCTTAGGATTACCTGTTGTACCTGATGTATAAAATAAAACAAATGGGGCTTCATCATTTACTTTAAAGTTATCAAATTTTTCGTACCGTACAGCTAACTCATCAATACAAATTATATTTAAATCAACACTATTTTGAGTTACAAATTGTTTAGCGCTATCTACAGTAGAAATAATAGTTTTAGCACAACAGTCTTTTAGTATGTATTTAATTCTATCGATAGGATAATCTAAATCTATAGGCACATATGCCATGCCATTCTTTAGAATAGCTAAAATAGAGGCCGTCATATAGACACTTCTTTCCATATAAATAGGAATGAAATTATCTTTATTTGTAAGCTGTTTAAGCTTATGAGCAATTGTATCTGATAAAATATCTAACTCTCTGTATGTCAAAGATTGAAGACTATCTACAACTGCTAAATTATTGGGAGATTTATTGACTTGAATATAAAAAAGATCAATAAAGTTAGTATTTTTAATTAACTCAAATGATGTGTATGATAATTCACTTAAAATAAGATCTTTCTCTATACTTGATATACAATTAATTTCTTTTATTTTTTTATTCGCATAGCATTTAGATATATCATCCAGTATGACTATAAAATTATTTAGCATTCTTTTTATAAGCTTATCACTAAATAGATTAATGTCATACTCAAAGTTAATAAACCAACCATCAGAATTAATATCTAAATAACATAGAATATCAAATTTAGATGTCTGATTATGAATATCTTTTATAGAGAGTAATTCTAAACTTGAACTTTTACTTAGTCGAAATTGTGTTGCTCCTTCCCAAAAAGTAAACATCACATCTATTAAAGGATTTCTTCCTCCTTGCTGTTTTAAATCTAGCTTATTAATAATACTTTCAAATGGATATGGGTTATCTAAGCTTTCTAATATAGTCTTATGAAGCTCTATTGCAAAACTACTGAATTGTTTATTACCCTCTGGTCGTATTCTCACAGGAAGAGTTTCGACAAACATTCCCATCATATCTTGTGTTTCTTCTATTGATCTTCCTATACTTGGTATACCAACAACAAAATCTTCTTGCATTGAATATTTTCTTATTAGCAGTGAAAATGCTGACATCAGTAATGAAAAGTCTGTTATGCCTATATTGATAGCTAGATTTGATAACTTGGATTGAATTTCATCAGGAATTCTTCCACTTAATAAATTTCCTTTGTAATTTTTTTCTACTGGGCGAGTCTGCTCCGTAGGCAACTCAAGTATAGGAGCATCTTTGAGATTATTTAACCAATAATTTAAGTTATCATGGTTCTTCTTAAGAAATTTATCTTCAAAATATGCATAATCTTTATATTCAAAACTTATATTTGGCAATCTATTATCAAAATAAAAATCCCAAATTTGTTTTAGAAATATTTGATGAGATTGACCATCAAAAATACTATGGTGTATGTTATAAGCGAATATAAACTCTTCTGGAGTTATCTCAAATAAAGAAAATATGTATAGTGGTCCTTGCTCTAATTCAAATTTTTTATTTATGGATTGTATTTGGCTATTTATTTGATTCTCTGATATTTTTAATTTTAAAAAGTTTAGTTCATGAAATTCTGGAATTATTAGCTCAAGTCTATCACTATCTAAGTAAAAATGGCTCTTTAATATATTATTAGATTCTACTACTGTACTCAATGCTTTTTCAAACCTTGCTACGTCAAGACATCCTTTTATTTTAAATGCAGAAATAATATTATACGCTTTACCGGAAGAATCTATCTCAGATGAAAAAAATATTCTTTTTTGTGCATGTGTTGCAGGAAATTTCTGCTTTTGCGTAGCTTTTATAAAATTTATGTTGCTAGATTCAGTAGTTTTTTCAAATATCCTCTTAACTAATTTTTTTATAGAATTATGTTGATAGATTTCCTTTATAGAAAGTTTTACTAAGAATTGCTTTTGGATATCAAACACTAGCTTTGTTAATGATAAGGAATTAAAGCCAATTTTTAAAAAGCTATCTTCAATATTATAAATATTAGTATCAAGCATTTTTTCACAAATTTTTAATAAACTATACTCTTGTTCTGTTAATTCATTAATGTCTAATTCTTGTAATGAAGATTTACTATTTAGAATTAATTTTAATCGCTCAGATAATAATATTCTATCTAGCTTACCATTTTTATTCTTAGGTAAACTACCCTCAATGAATATTTCCTTTGGCAACATATACTCAGGTAATTTTTTCTCTAAAAACTTTTCTAAACTATCTTTTATATTTTGATCAGATAGTTGCGGCACTATAAATAGAAAAAGCTTGTCATCATAAAATACAACTGCACTTTCTTTAGTGTAGTTGCTTTGTGCAACAATACTCTCTATCTCACCTAGCTCAATTCGGATACCATTGATTTTTACCTGATTATCAATTCTATCTATGATTAATAAATTACCATCTAGAGTTATTTTACCTAAGTCACCCGTAAAATAATAAACATCTTCAGAATTGTTTGGATCTAAAACCCTAAAATTTTTGTTATCATAATTTAAATAGCCAAAGCTCATAAATGGAGTTTTAATTACAACTTCACCTACTTCATTCAAAGAACATTTTTTAGAATCATTTAAAATATAAACCTTTGTATCAGGGATTGGTTGTCCTACATCTATTATTTCTTGAGTAAAATTTTGATTATTTAAAATTTTCTTATAAAACTTGGCTAATGTTGTTTCACTAGGTCCATAGAAATTTATTATATACGAGTGGTATCTCCACTTTATCTTTAATTTTTTTAATAAGGAATTTGTTAGTTTCTCGCCCGCACTAAATATATATTTTAAATTCTTTAATTCTTCTACTTGTGTAGTGTCTAACCAAAAATTTAATACTGATGGAACAATATTAAACATCGTTATTTTATTTTCACTTATCCAGTTAACAGTATTTTGAGACTCAAAAACATCAAAAGGCGATAATAATAAGGTTGCTCCCCCTAACAACGGAGTAAAAACAGATCGATAAATAACATCAAAAGTTATAGATGTGAATTGTCCACACCTATGTGTTTCATCAATATTAAACTCTTGCTTTTGCCAGTTTATAAAATGTGAAAAACCTTGATGAGAGGATAGTATACCTTTAGGTTCTCCAGTTGACCCAGATGTAAATGTTATATAAGCAGGTATTTTATGCCAATTTTGTGGTTCATCTATGGTGATAGTATTAGTACTATCTACAGTATCAATCTTGTCAAATGTAAGTTTCTTATAGTTAAAACTATTATCAATAATATTAGAAATAATAAGTGAAGGATTTATTGAAGCCAGAATTTGTCTTTTTCTCTCATCATTTAATTCACTATCCAATAAAACTAAGGTATACCCTTGTAGCCATATTGCTATTGATGAAGCTATCATCTTAGCATTCAACTGGCCATGTAAAATAATAGTAGATTTTTCTGATAAATTATATTTTTCTATTAGAAGATAGGATTTATTTATTAGGTCTAATAGCTCCTTGTTAGAATAACTATTATCTTTATCTACTACTGCAACATATTCTCTTTCAGAGTTTAGTTGATTATAAATCTGTAATGGTAGAAAAGGAGTTTTTTCATTCAAAAAGTTTTCTATTTTTTGTATAAATGTATCTGCAGAATTATCTGATAAACATATCTCTTTTAACTGTATATCTAAGTTGTAATTAGATATGACATAATTAAACTTATCTTCTAGATCCTTTATTTCATCTATAGATAAAACTATATTTGATAAAAAAAGTTTACTCTCCTTAAACTCAAAACAAATATCTTTACCATTAAATGATTCACTTAATATGACCGGCCCATTGTAGTCTGTAATAAAATTATCTGTGTTTAAAAAATAATCTAAATAATTTGTAAATGTTTTTTCATCATCATATTTGAATAATATTTTGTGTGAATTTACTTCTATCGAAACTGATATATGACTTGTTCTATATATGACAAGTGCAAGGGCTATTTTTTTAAAAATGGACTCGTTTATTTTACTATTCATGAACTACCCTTAAAGTTTATTAGATCTAATTTTGTAATCGCTAACTTATAATTCCTATCTATATCTACATTACAAAAAAAATCTGTAAAGAATTTGTAAGAAGTTAATAAAGTATTTATCTTTTTAACATCAAAGTATAATCCCATTCCTAAACTTTTTATTATTGATTCTTTGATGTTAAATACTTTAAAGAAGAAGTTATTTCTATCATGGTCTTTTTTAAGTTGAATATAATAACTAATCTCCTCTGGATGCATAATTACATCTTTAAGTTCATCATAATTAATACTTTTATCAATATATTCAATGTCAGCACCAATTTTATATTTATCACTTATTGCTATTAATATATATTCCTTTGAGTAAGAAATACTAAAGTCTATATTTTGATGGAATTTTAAATATGGTTTTTTATACTTATTATAAGCAAACTCATAGTTGCTTATTTGATACTTACTTTCTAGATATGTATATAGAAAGCTTCTTGATACTAATCTTTTAAGACGATCAAATTCTATCTTATACTTTTGTATATCTGATAATTGATTATCTGGAATGATGCTTTCATCTACTAAATGCTTATTATCATTTACATCTAATAAAAATAAATCTGTACCTTCTATATTTTTTTGATGATAATTAAATTTTGTAAGCACGCACAACTCCTAAATACTATCTTTTATATTTAGGATACGCTTAGCATGTTCCCTTAATTCACCACTAGGGCTAACATATCTATATAAAGTTGGTCTAGTTACTCCTAATTCTTCACATAACTCACTTACTATAGTTTCTTTATTACCCATTGCAGCTTGAGCAAGTCTTATCTGTGATTTTGTTAAGGAAAACCTTCTGCCTCCTTTTTTACCTCTTGAGCGAGCAGATTCAAGACCAGCTTTTGTTCTTTCAACTATTAGATCTCTTTCAAACTCTGCAAGCACAGCAAAGAACCCAAAAAACATTCTTCCTGCAGGTGTTGATGTATCAATATCTGCTCCTTTACCAGTAAGGACTCTTAATCCTACTTTTTTATCAGAAAGCTTTTGAATTAAATTCACCAAGTCATGAAGGCTTCTTCCTAAGCGATCAAGCTTCCAAACTACTAAAATATCATTTTCTCTTAGAGCTTTTAGACATGCTTCCAAAGATGGACGTTTAATATTTTTACCAGAAGCATGATCATGATAAATATTTTCTTGGCCAACTCCAGCTTTGACTAAAGCATCAATTTGCAAATCTAAATTTTGAGATCCATCTACCTTTGAAACTCTTGCGTAACCTATCAACATTTTTGTTTCACAAACGTCCGTTTATTTAACACTCTCAGCTTTATCTGTAAACTTCATAAAATATGCTAAATAACTCGTAACATATTTTAAGTTACACAAACCTGACTACTTTTAGTTTAATTTACACTATAGGAGAAAATATGTCTACCATAGAAAGAACTGCTTACCCAAGATATTCATCTAGAAGAAAAATTAAGTCTCAAGAGCTCGATAATTTTTATAGACTTAACTCGAGCGAGACAAAGTTAATGAAGAAACATGCTCGTAGGAGTTATTATCAAATCTAGTATATGGGAATTAAGCGGCATAATTTTTATCCTGTTTTATTTTGTCAACTTCATGCTCAGAAATGCCATCAATAAAAGTTACATTATTTAGCATTTCATTAATTCTCTTATAGCCATTTAATCTATGCCATTTTTTCTCAGCTTGTATAGCTAACTTAAAAAAAGCAGCCAATAAAGTCTCCCTAGAGGGGGTTGTTTGCAGAGCCCTCCATTTTTTCGGTTTTTTAATAATTCTTACCAACAACAACCTTTCTAAACTTAAGGTAATCATATAAAGTTGTACGTGAAATATTTAGTTGATTAGCTATCTCTTGA
>NZ_WBSX01000028.1 GCF_009823375.1 Francisella noatunensis subsp. noatunensis
CTATTATGTTACTTTTTGTCATGTGTGTATTCCTCAGTTAAGAGTTTATATTTTGCAAAATAATTCTATCATTCTGCTGCGAATACACCGCTTATTTCTATATTAGATTTTCATCATACACTAGATTCGAGTATAACTCGTACATTTTGGTATCTCTATAAACATTGAGAATACAATCTAGCTAATAATTATTCATTTAGCATAATTAAAACAATACTAATTAATTTGTGTCAATTTGATTTTAATAACCATTAGGAGAATAACCAATGACTATAAAAAAATTATCAGGAATAATACTTACTTCTGTAATATGTGTAAGCTTACTTGCTTCATGTGGTCCGAATAAAAAAGAACGTGCTTTGCAAGATCTAGAACAACAGCAAAGCCAATTAAATGAACAAGCTAAACAAGATCAATTAGAAGCCAACACACTAACAACTGATGCTGGAAATCTTGATAAAGAAGCTAAAGCTGATACTTCTAAGTCTCAGTATGACAAAGATCAGGCAAATGTTCTAAATGCTGAAGCTCAACAAAATCTTTCAAAAGCAGCTAGCCTAGATGCACAAATTGAGAAAGCAAAATCTGACGCAACAGAATAAAACATCTCAAGTTTTAAACTATTCTAACCCCATTTTTCTTCGTATTCTTTTTTATTCCAGCCAGTTCTAGCATAGTTGCCATCTACGACTAAAGGTCTTTTGAATAATAGAGCATCGGTAACTAAAAGCTCAAATGCTTGTTGCTCTGACAAACTATCAAATTTTTCTTTAAGACCCATCTCTAAAAAGAGCTTGCCTCTAGAGTTGAATAAGTCTATTACTTGAAAATTACCAATTTGTTTTATCTCTTTCATTTCTTGCCAAGTAGGTTTATTTTGTCTGAGATTTATATATTCAACTTTCTTGCCTTTTTCTTCGAAAAACTTAAGAGTATTTCTTACGCTTGTACAATTATTTATCCCAAATACCTTTATCATATTATTCTCCTTCTTAAACTAATAAAAGAAACCTTTGATTCCATCAAAAATCATTTCTACCGAAATAGCAACTAGCATCAAACCCATAATTTTTGAAATAACATCTATAGCATGCTCTCCAAGAAATGTCGATATTTTAGGAAGATACCTAAAGAACAACCACAACACAATTGCCAAGAACAACAAACATAGATTTGCAATAACTTTTGACTCGATAGTAGCAAAATATTCATGTGAATCTGTAATTACAGTAGCTATTGTCCCTGGACCAGCTAATAGAGGTATAGCTAAGGGCACAACTGCTAAATCTCTAGCAGAAACAGCTTTTACTTTAGTATCTGATACTGGCTGTGCTAATACTCCCAAAATTCTCAAGCCAAAGAATAAAACAATCACCCCACCACCAGCACGAAAAGCATCTTGGTTAATACCAAAAATAGACAAGATATCATTACCAAACCATACCATTAGACTAAGTATAGCTAAAAATGCTAATATCATTGTGAAGACAATTGTGTTCTTCTCTTTTTGATCTGATTGTTTTACAGTATCAAGATATATTCCAGCTAATGAAAATGGATTAATTATTGCAAATAAGCTAATAATAAACTTTAAGATAATTGCTATTTTGACTCCTAAAATCACAATATAAAAATTCAATTTATAAAACGTTACACAAATACTATTTACCTAGAAACTAAATGTAAACCCGCAATATACAATTTTTATTCAAAATAAACAGTATTATCCTTATATGTCTTCAATATAATATCCAGCTCTTCTTTTGTAAGCTTATGAGATAATTTTGGCAACTCATTAATATCAAAAAAATCTACCTTATTAACCTCAAAATTTGGGCTATTCTCACCACCCACAATTTCTGCTACAAATACCAAACTATAAACATTATAAATTTCACTTTGAGTATAATTATTTCTATCCATAAGCGCTAAAAATTTAGTCACTTTAATATCATAACCCGTTTCTTCTTTAACTTCTTTGATACATGTTTCAGCTGGCGAAAGATCAATATCACACCAACCACCTGGAATAGTCCATTCATTTGGAGTATCGACATCTTCAGCCATTAGAAGTTTATTATTTTGAAAAATAACCACTCGCACACCTGGCTGCGGTGTTGGATAATACATATCCCTGTATATATCATAAGGTTGCACATCAGACTTGATATACTCATGTAACATCTTTGAGCTCAGCTCTAATAGCTCATGGTAATTATCCAAGGCATATGGACATTTAGAATAAACAACACCCGTATGAGATATTGCTTGGACTTTCTTTATAAACTCAAATATTTTATCTTTATGCATCAATTTATTTTTTCAAAACAAATAAAGTAAAATATATCACATATGCAACTTAAGATTAATGGCTAAACTTAGCTATAATATTATTTACAAGGCATTAAAGTAGTCACAATATATGAGAATAGAACATATTGCAATTTGGGTTAAAGATATTAAACTAATGAAAGATTTTTATTGTAAATACTTTAATGCAAAACCAAATGATAAATATATAAACCCCATAAAAGGCTTTTCTTCTTATTTCTTATCTTTTGAATCTGGAGCAAGATTAGAAATTATGCACTCAAAAAACATGAACAATTTAAATCTCGATAATACAGAAAGATTTGGTTTAATTCATCTTGCTATATCAGTAGGATCTAAAGAAAAAGTAGATCAACTAACATAACAACTAAGAAATGATGGTTTTAAAATCACAGGTGAACCTAGAATCACAGGCGATGGATATTATGAAAGCTGTGTATTTGACCCAGAACAAAATTTAATAGAAATCGCAATCTAACAAAAAATCGTTATACCAAAAAATCAAAACCTACTATAAATTAATCTTTTTTGTTTTTATGTTTTTTACCACCATGGACTTTACATTTCTTTAGATCATCTTTTAAATTAGCTTTTTCTACACAGGCTTGTTTTTCTTGCAACATTTTAAGAATTTGTTGCTTTTTAGCCTCAAATTTTTGTTGCTTTACTTGTTGATTATCTACATTTGTATTCGAATCTGTTGCACTATCTGCAGCAAAAATAAGTACTGGAGAAGCCAATAGCAACATTAATAACATTTTTTTCATATCTTGCTCCCTAAACTATCAAAAATGAAAAGAATTATAGATTTAATATACCACACATATATTGGTATTATCACTATAATACTTGTCACTAAATTCTAATTCTTTGAACATTAAGACATCATAAATCTATTACCTCTATACCTTATAGAAATAAAAAATGACTAAACTACTGAATATGTAAATATATAATAAAAATTTACACAATATACAGAATGATACAAATAAAATTAACCTTTTTTGATTTCAGCAATCTTAGCTTTCCAAAACTTAGGGCCTTGCTGATGCGCTGAAACACCAAGAGAGTCTACAGCAACAGTTACTGGCATATCTTCTACTTCAAACTCATAAATAGCTTCCATACCAAGATCTTCAAAAGCGACAACTTCCGCTTTCTTGATTGATTTAGAGATTAGGTAAGCAGCGCCACCTACTCCCATAAAATAAATAGCCTTATTTTTTGCAATAGAGTCAATAGTAGCCTGACCTCTTTCTGATTTACCGATCATACCCGCAATACCTGCTTTCTCTAACATAAATGGTGTAAATTTATCCATACGCGTAGCTGTAGTAGGACCTGCAGGGCCAACAACTTCATCACCAACTGGATCAACTGGACCTACATAATAGATAAATCTACCTTTAAGATCTACAGGGAACTCTTCGCCAGCATTATACATATCCTGTAAACGCTTATGCGCTGCATCACGACCAGTCAAGATCTTACCTGTCAATAAAACATTATCACCAGATCTAAGAGCTTCGATTTCTTCTTTAGTAACTGTATCAAGATTGATTTTCTTAACATCATCATTTTGTGCTTGCTCGATTACTGGCCAATCTTCGATTTTAGGCGCTGGCAAATCAACAGCCCCAGAACCATCTAATGTGAAATGCACATGACGAGTAGCCGCACAGTTAGGAATAAGAGCTACAGGCTTACATGCCGCATGAGTTGGGTATTCATTAACCTTAACATCAAGCACAGTTGTCAAACCACCAAGACCTTGAGCACCTATACCAAGAGCATTGACACGATTATAAATATCTAATCTTAGTTGCTCAGTCTCATTTTGAGGACCATTTTTGATGATATCTTGCATATTAATCTCTTCACCTAGAGATTCTTTTGCAAGAAGCATAGCTTTCTCAGCTGTACCACCAATTCCGATACCAATAATTCCTGGTGGGCACCAACCCGCTCCCATCTGTGGAAGCATCTCTTCTACCCAGTCGATAATGCTATCACTAGGATTTAAAACTTTAAATTTTGACTTAAACTCAGATCCACCACCTTTTGCAGCGATATCAATCTCAATCTTATCACCATGAACCAAATCAATATGTACAATTGCTGGTGTATTATCTTTTGTATTTTTTCTAGCTCCATAAGGTGGAAAAACCATAGATGCTCTCAAAGGGTTATGTGGATCATTATAGCCACGACGCACCCCCTCGTTAACAAGCTCTGTAATTGTTCTATCAGTTTTATCAAGCTTAGCATCCATACCAACTTTTACAAACGCACACACCATACCTGTATCTTGACAGATTGGACGCTTACCCATAGCAGACATTCTTGAATTGATAAGAATCTGTGCCATCGCGTCTTTTGCTGGCTTTGATTCCTCACGTTGGTACGCTTCATACATTGCATCAATAAAATCTTTCGGGTGATAATATGAAATATATTGCAATGCTTCTGCAACACTATTTATTAGATCTTCTGTCTTGATAACAGCCATTAGCTAATCCTCTTGTTTTTAAATACAATATTCACCTTTATTATATCAATATTAGCGAATGTTTTTTAAGTTTATAATCTTTATTATATCCATTTGCTATAGTTCTTAAAGCAACCAAGTAAGCCTCAAATATTTATGATTAGCACATATGAGAAACTACTTACACAAAAAAACACTAAGCCAACGATAACTCCATTAATAACTTTATCTTTCTTAGATTTAAGTGTTCCTTTCCTAACACTTTGCTTATACAAAGTCCTAACAACTACCACCGTAGCTATCAAACCAATTAAAATTGCAACCACACTAGCCAATAACATAATAATTACACGTCCACGTAATTCACTCTTTGCTTAAACCACTTATCCACCAATTTCTTTTTTAGATGTGGATATTCACTTTCCACTATAGCTGTAGCACTAGATATTTTATCATAATTATCATAATACTCATTTATATCAAAAGTCTTAAATGTTGAGACTCCTGATTGCTCTTTGCCTAAAATATCCCCCGCTCCGCGTATCTCGAGATCTTTCTCAGCCAAATAAAAACCATCTTGCGACTCTCTTACAAGCGATAGTCTCTTCTTGCCAACTTCACTTATCCTATCACTATATAGCAGTATACAATAACTCTCCTTTGCCCCTCTACCAACTCTTCCTCTTAGCTGATGAAGCTGAGATATGCCCAATCTTTCAGCATTATCAATAATCATAATACTTGCATTTGGCACATCTACTCCAACCTCAATCACTGTAGTAGCGACCAACACTGTGTACTTTTTGGCTTTAAAATCACTCATCTCTTGTATTTTATCTTTTGACTTCATACTGCCATATACAAGACCTACATTTTCCTTACCTAACACTTTTACAAGTTCTTTATGCAAAGTTTTAACATCCTGCAAAAAGTCCATATTTTCAGACTCTTCAACCAAAGGACAAACCCAATATACTTGTTCACCACGAGATACTGCTTCTTTAACTTTACCTATCAAACTTTGTTTTTTAGCCCTATTTAAAACTGTTGTTACTATAGGTTTACGATTAGGTGGTAACTCATCGAGTATTGATAGTTGCAAATTTCGATATAGAGTCATTGCTAGAGTCCTAGGAATAGGTGTGGCTGAAATTATTAGCTGATGAGGTGCCAAATTCTTATCATTTAGAGATGATTTATTAATTAAAGCTAAACGCTGCTCAACACCAAACCTATGTTGCTCATCGACAACAACCAAACCTAAATTACAATACTCGACACGCTCTTGGAACACAGCATGAGTTCCGACAATAACACAATCTTTTTTAGACGTAATAACTTCTAAACTTTCTCTAGTTTGCTTTGCAGTTAATTTACCTAATAGTGGCACAACCTCAACATCGAAATCTGCCATATATGATGCAAAAAAACTATAATGTTGCTCAGCTAAAATCTCTGTAGGCGCCATCACAACTGCTTGATATCCAGACTTAACCGCAGCATATACAGCCATAGCTGCTACAATTGTTTTACCAGCGCCAACATCACCTTGCAGAAGCCTTATCATTGCATTTGATTGACTTATATCTGCTAAAATCTCTGTGATTGTACGTTGCTGAGCTTGGGTTAATTGATAAGGTAGCTTTTTATAAAATTCATTTTGCTGAGACTCTTCTAAAGACAATCTTGGAGCACTACTATTTGTTATACTTTTACGAATACTCTCCTCAGCAAGTTTGTAGGCAAGCATTTCTTCAAACTTTATAGAAGATCTAGCAATATTTATAAGTTTGTCATCTATAGAATCTGTAAGAGCATGAACATAATACAAGGCATCACCAAAACTCATCAAACCAAATCCACGCAATAGCTGTCTTGGTAAAATATCTGCAACACTTTTACTTTTAAGGCAAGATAAAATTATTCTAGACACTACTTTATCAGAGACCTTTTTTAACCGATAAACTGGTGAAAACTCTTTTTTGATAGCACACACACCATCTTTTATAACTGCCCATTCTGGATGAACCATTTGTGGATTCAACGATAAATCGACTTTACCATAACAGCGCACATATTCAGCATTTTCAAGCGCAACTATTTGATTAGGGTAAAATTTAAACATTACAATAGTACAAATTCCAGTCTCATCATTTACTATAAAGCGTAAGAATTTCTTACCAAACTTCTTGTATGTTAAATTGGTTATTCTACCCTCAATGAGATACTTCTTATCTGTCACCAAAGAACTTATGGTGCTGACAAAACGAGTATCTTTGTACTCTTTAGGAAAGATTGTCAAAAGGTCATCCGGATTATACAGATTATATTTAGCTAACGCTTTAATAGTTGCCTCACCAACACCTTTGACTTCATTAAATTGCATAAACTTTTAAATCAGAAAGTCGACTGAGTTGAATTTTAACATCTCAAAAGTCAAATTAACAATTCAATTGCTAATACAATCATTTATTGTTAAATTTGAATAATCTATTTATAACTAAAAAGCATAAACATTATGAAACAAAAAGTTTTTATTGCGATTTCGATTACATCAATTTTAGGATTAACTGCATGTGGACAGACTGGAGCTTTATACTTACCAGATGAAAAAAGTGCAAGCTCCGGTTCTACTATTGCTACTTCAGGCTCTAGCATGATGAATAAATCCAAACAACAAAACTCATCATCAAACAATGCCAATGAGAAAATAGATTACGATCCGAGCACTCCATCAAGATACGTTAACCCAACTACTGCTCAAGCTTATGAAGGAGAAGGCAACTTTAATTACAATAGCAATATTTTGGATTCAGAGCAAGCAGACGGAACTCCCATAATATAAACTCAAAAGTTATTATTCACAGACAAAACTAATAAAACTTATTTATATTACAGGTTTACTTTTTATACAAAAAATAATAAAATCTTCGAGATATTGTATAAAAATAATAAATAAATTTGCCCAGGGAGGGTTTCTAGATGTCTAAAGTTTGTATAGTTACAGGTAAAAGACCTGCTACTGGTAATAATGTTTCTCACGCACAAAACAAAACAAGAAGAAGATTTTTACCTAATCTTCATACTCATAGATTTTGGGTTGAAAGTGAAAATAAATATATCAAGCTAAAAGTTAGCTCAAAAGGTATGAGAATCATTGATAAGAAAGGTATCGATACTGTTCTTAGTGATCTTAGAGCTCAAGGCCACAAAATTTAATCAAAGTTTTTTATAAAAGGAATAAAAAAATGAGAGAAAAAATTAGATTAGTTTCTTCTGCTAAAACTGGACACTTCTATACTACTACTAAAAACAAAAGAGAAATGCCAAATAAAATGGAAATCAAAAAGTTTGATCCTGTTGTTCGTAAGCATGTAATGTATAAAGAAGCTAAAATCAAATAAGATACATTCTTAAACTTTTAAGGCCTTACACATGAAGCAAGCTTTTCATTTTAAAGGTGGTAACTATACTATCAGTGCCATTAATATTAATGTAACTGAAATTACACAGATTGAGAGTTTACTAAACTCTAAGCTTTCGCAGTCACCATCCTTTTTCCAAAATACTCCTTTTGCGATTGATATTCGTGATATAGACAAAAGTGAAAAGTGCACTATCAACTTCCTAGAGAAAGTCATTGAATCATTCAAATCCAATGGTATGGTTCCTATAGGCTTTGTAGTTGATAATAAGGAAATAAAAACTCAACTAGCTAAAGCTGGACACAACATACTCAAAGGCGGGAAAGCTAAAGATGCTAACGCCGAGGATGAAAAACAGTCTTCAATAAAAATAATCACCTCTCCTGTTCGAACTGGCCAATCAATCAATGCTCGTGATGCTGACGTAATTGTTACTGCCAATGTCAATAATGGCGCCGAAATCATTGCTGATGGTAGCATCATTGTATATGGTAGAGTTGGTGGTAGAGTAATTGCTGGTAGCTCAGGAAATAAAGATGCTAAAATAGTATGTAAGGACTTAAAAGCGGAGTTAGTATCTATTGCAGGTAAATATGTTACACTTAACAATGAAAGTATACCTGTCGACAGTTCTAAAACTGATGGATATATAGTGTACTTACAAGATGACAAAATCCATATAGAAGGTTTTTAAAATTTTTAATAAGAGGCTTAAGCTAAAATGAGTGAAAAAAAGCAAGGTAAGGTTTTCGTAGTTACTTCAGGTAAAGGCGGTGTTGGTAAAACAACTTCAAGTGCAGCTATTGCATATGCTTTTGCAAAAAGAAACCTTAAAACAGTTGTTATTGATTTCGACGTTGGTTTAAGAAACCTCGACCTTATTATGGGTTGTGAAAGAAGAGTCGTTTATGACTTAATAAATGTTGTAAGAGAAGAAGCAACTATAAATCAAGCTATTATTAAAGATAAAAGAATCGATAATTTATATCTTATTCCTGCATCTCAGACTAGAGACAAAGATGCTCTAACTGAGGAAGGAGTAGATAGAGTAATTGAAGAATTAAAACAAGCATTCGATATCGTTATATGTGACTCCCCTGCTGGTATTGAAAAGGGTTCTCTAATGGCTATGAGATGTGCCGATGCGGCAATCATAGTAACTAATCCTGAAGTTTCATCAGTTAGAGACTCTGACAGAATAATAGGCATGTTATCGAGCAAGACTCTAAAGGCTCAAAAAGAAGGAGAATTCAAAGAAATTCATCTTCTTCTAAACAGATATGATTCAGCTAGAGCAAAGGCCGGCGCTATGCTAAAGGCTGAAGATGTTAGTGAAATATTATATACACCTATCGTAGGTATAATTCCTGAGTCCAAAGATATTCTTGAGGCTTCAAACAGTGGGCACCCTATAACACATCTTGATGATACTATAGCTGCCAAAGCATACTTTGATGCTGTGGATAGAATTCTTGGTAAAGATATACCAATGAGATATACAGAACAGAAGACAAGTTTCTTCAAAAAATTAATAGGTAAATAGTAACCATGTTAGCTAAACTTTTTGGATTGGGTAAAAAACAGCAAAGCGCATCTTTAGCAAAAGAGAGACTTCAGATTATTGTTGCTCATCAAAGAAATGAACTACATCCAAGATCTTCAAAAATAAGTAGTCATTTACTTGCTGAACTTAAAGATGAGATTATTGAAGTTGTCAAAAAATATGTTGCTTTATCTGAAGATAATATTCGCGATATCGACATAAAAGTTGAGGATAGCAGCAAAAATTCGACTATTGAAGTTAACATCCCCTTCAATTAATTATTCATTTAAATAATGAGCAATATTGAATTCAAAAATGTATCTTTCTATAGGGGTGAACGTTGTATCTATGATGATGTCACTTTTTCGATCCCAACAAATAAAATAACAACAGTCTTAGGCCCATCAGGCGCTGGTAAAACTACAATTCTACAACTTATCGCCGGACTAATTAAACCTGATTGTGGTGAAATATATATTGACGATTATAGTATCAAAAAAAATACCAAAGAAAAGTATCTAGCCCAACTGCGTAAAAAAATGGGCTTTCTATTCCAGTCAGGAGCTTTATTTACTCATCTGAGTGTATATGACAACATCGCCTTTCCCTTACGTAAAAATACTAATTTAAATGAGAGTTTAATTAGAAATATTGTTTTACTAAAGCTTCAGGCAGTTAGATTAGCACATACTATTGACATGATGCCTAGTGAACTATCTGGAGGAATGGCTCGTAGAGTCGCGCTTGCAAGATCAATAGCTATGGATCCTGACATCATGATGTATGATGAGCCATTCACAGGTCAAGATCCAGCTTCTTTTAACAAATTATTAGAACTTATTTCAACACTAAATGAATCATTGGGAATGACTTCTTTAATTGTCTCTCACGACATACAAGAGTCATTGAACATTTCTGATCATATTATAATAGTTGGCAACAAGAAAGTCATAGCTAGTGATACTCCTGAAAATATAAAAAATAGTAAAGATAAACAAATACAAGATTTTTTGGCTGGTAGGCCTCTAGAGAATAACAGTAAAAATTCTGTAGATAAAAACTTCTTTTATAAAAAAATTTTGAGGTAATTATGTCAGTTTTTAATAATATATATAAACTTACAATTTCACTTATATATAGTTTTTTAAAATCTATTGATCTTGTATTAAGAATAGTTTTTAGTAAATTAAGCATAAGAGACTGCATAACTCAGATAAAAGCAGTTGGTGTTAACTCTATTATTATTATAGTGACATCTGGGATTTTTATAGGATTAGTATTAAGCCTACAAGGTTACTATACATTGTCAAAATTTGGGGCTCACTCGCTACTAGGCGTAATGGTTGCTTTAAGTGTTCTAAGAGAGCTTGGTCCTGTAGTTACTGCTATGCTTTTTGCTGGGCGGGCTTGTAGCTCAATCACATCTGAAATTGGACTAATGAAGGCTACTGATCAAATCAATAGCCTAAAGGTTATGAATGTTAATCCAATTAGCTTTATATTATCCACAAGATTCTGGGCATGTGTAATTAGTGGACCAATCTTAGCACTTATCTTTGCAACAGTTGCAATACTTGCTGGATTTGTACTCGCAGAAGCTGGATTAGGGATAAGTTATGGAGAGTTCTGGAGCAATATTCAATCGTCTGTCACAATCTCAGATATTACAAACGGTATTATTAAAAGTTTGGTTTTTGCATTCATAACTGCATGGATAGCACTATACCAAGGTTATTATTGTATTGCCGATTCAAATGGCATAGCTAAAGCCACGACAAAAACAGTAGTATATTGCTGCATGAGTGTGTTAGGTGCAGATCTAATTTTAACATCAATTATGTTTGGAGGAATTTAATGAGGAACAAGCATTTTGAAACCTCTGTAGGAATTTTTATTATCATAGGCGTTTTATGTCTTATATTTTTAACATTCAAAGTAAGTGGAACCTCTTTTAAGTCCTTTGGATCAAATGAATACACAATTGAAGCAGATTTTAAGAATGTGGGATCTCTACGCACAAATGCTTCTGTGAAAATTGCTGGTGTAGAAGTAGGTAGAGTGACAAAAATTTCATTAGAAAAAACCTATAATGGCTTTATGGCTGCGGTCACTATAGCAATAAATAGCGACAAGAAAATTCCTGCTAACTACTCTGCTGCAATAGCAATGTCAGGTATATTAGGAGATAACTATGTTGCCTTAACTCCTCCTAGTGAGGATATAATGTCTATAGCTGGTATTGGTGCTACTGAAAATAACTCTGAGCAAGATGAGTATTTACACCAAGGTAGTGTAATAAAGCTAGAGAACACACAATCTGCTCTAGATCTTGGGTCACTGATAAATACTTTTGTTACAGGAAAAGATGAAGACAAAGGCAAGTGATGTAATTTGCTACTTTTAAATATATTGTTTTTGTATTAAAATTTATGCTCGTAAATTAAATCTAGGGAAACTGACTATGCTACGTAAAATTTCAATTTTGTTTGTAATTATGGTGGTAACCATATCAAGTGCTTGGGCTATAGAGAATCCTGTTGATATGCTCAATAGAGCTATAGTAAAAACTCAAGATAAGCTAATCAAAAATGCTGATGAGTATAAACAAGACCCATATAAATCACTTCGCCTTGTTGATGCAGAAATTATTCCAATTGTTGCACCTAAAGTGATTGCTCAACTTGTAGTTGGCACTCCAAAATGGAAACAAGCAACTCCAGAGGAACAAAAACAATTTATACGTTCAGCAACTGAGATGTTAGCGTTTATGTATGCTAAAAATGTTGCCTACGCAGGAAAATATAGATTGACGCTATTCCCATTCAACAAGGATGACAATAGCTGGGAGAAAAAGCCTATAGTTGTAGTAAATGGTAAAATTACTAACATTGATAACAATCAAAGCTCAGACTTTGCAGTGAAAATGTTTCAAAAAGATAATCAATGGCATATATATGACTTTGATGTTGCAGGTGTAAGTATTCTAAGAACATATCAACAACAATTTGCAGCCTATAAAACTGTTCCAGAAATGACAGAAGCTGCTCAAAAAGTTACTCAAAAAATCAAAGAAAAAACATATCCAAAACTTTTAGACAAAAACTATAATCTTCAAAGTATAGAATGATAACAATAAATAATAATAAATGGGTTATAGAATCAGAATTGACTCTAAAAACAGTTTCACAACTCTATAAGACATACAAAAAAGAACTATCTAAGCTAGGCAATATATGGATTATTGATTTTTCAAAATGTAAAAAAATCGATAGCTCAGGCTTATCACTAATAATTGAATATATAAAATGCGCTAAAAAAGATAATATACAACTAAAGCTAGAAAATATTGATCAAAAAACACTTTCTCTAGCGAAAGTTCACGGTGCAAACACTATACTAGAAGAATACATAATTTAGTAATATTGGGAGAAAATATGACAAAAGAACAACTTAAAGATATTTTAGAAAATTCACTAACCAACTGTAACGCAGATATTCAAAGCGATGATAATGTACACTTTTCAGCTACTATAATTGCTGATGATTTTAACGACATGAAAAGCAAAGTTAAAAGACAACAGTTGGTTTATTCTAAAATAAATGAGTATATCCTTTCTGGTGAACTTCATGCTATAGCAATGAAAACTATTGCTACTAATGAAGCTAAGTAATTACTATACATCCATAGTACTGAATCAAAACTAATATTTCTTGTACTTGAGTCACTCTTTAAATCATACAAAAATATAATTCCCCTATCGATTGCTATTATATTTATGAACTAGACAGAGTGATTGTTATAGTTGTTATAGCATACTTCTACAACTAAAAAATGAAAATATAGATATTTTAAAAGAATATAATAAGTTAACCTTGCTCAGCAAGAGTCTGTAAAGTGGCTGCTGGAGAATCTGCATCTCCTGGTAAGTCAGCTTTAGCATCATTAATTTGAGTTTGAAGTTTTTCTGATTCTGTTTCGATAGTGTCATCTTTATCAGTGTGAGCCAAGTCAAGAGCACTACTGTCTTTTGAATAACTTTGATCAAATGCTTCTTGAACTTGAGTAGCTTTATTAACAGTACCAATATTACTCTTAAATATCACTGGTGGCTCTGAAGACTTAGCAGCTGCTGAACCAGTCGTAGCAATCTTGCCTTCTATGTTATCATTATCCATTCCTAATACACCAAGTACCGCCATGTCTGTTTGAAGTGCTGCATCATCTTTACGTAGATCTTGCTTAAGCACTTTAGCTATACCATAGTCATAACTTTGTAGATAAGCATTTCTCATTGCTATATATGGATCTACTGATACCTCTTTCAAATTCGAGTAAGAAGGCAAGTATGATACACCCTGATTCACATAATATGTACCGGTAGTACCAACACTCACACCCCAAGAAATAGCTGGCGCTACAGGCGCAAAGAAGAATATATACGTCAATGGATTAAATAACGCATCTACACCTGTTGTAACATCCTCTAAAGTACCTGGTCCAATCAAAGGCCATACAACATAAGGAGATGCCTCATTATCATCATACACGCCCCACTTATGTAAAGTAACCGCAAAGCTTTGCTGATATCTCATTGGCTTATTGAACCAACTATCCACGACATCAAAATAACCCGCAAGACCTAAAGTCGTATTTATCAAGAATCTTACACTATCATCACCAGCATAATCTAATTCACCCTGGAATAAATCATTCACAATTCTCGCAGGTTCTGCTAAATTTTGGAATATATTAAATATACCACTTTTGAACGAGTCTGGAACAGCCGTATCATAAGCATTTGCTGCTGGAGTCAATGTTTCATAGACTTTATCATTAAAAGCATACATTGATCTGTTATAACTCTCAAAAGGATCTCGATTATCTTTAGTTACTTTCATGCTCGAACAACTACCCAAAGTCATCCCAACAATTGACAACATTAAAATATTCTTAAAGCTTGATTTCATTAAAATTAGCCTCTTATTTCAGGTTGGTAAAAATATACGACCCTATTATAGTAAATTAGTATCAAAAACTCTAATAAAAATTTTCTTAGATACTATATCTTTGATATTATTTAAAAAATATATATCTAATAAAAAATAATAAGCATGAGCAATATAGATAATAATGAAGTTGATAAGTTTTCTCGTTTAGCCAGTGACTGGTGGAATCCAAATGGAAAATTAAAAACCCTACACCAAGTAAACCCTTTAAGATTAGAATTTATCAAAAAACATATAGACTTAGATAATAAGAAAATTATTGATATAGGTTGTGGTGGTGGAATTCTAACAGAATCATTAAAAAAACAAACTAATGATACTTATGGATTAGATGCTTCTTCACAAGCTATTAGTGTGGCTAAAGAGCATGCAAAACTAAACAATCTTAAGATAGAATATGTAAGCTCTACTATCGAAGATTTTGTCACAGAAAATGATAACAAATTTGATATTATAACTTGCATGGAAATGTTAGAGCATGTTCCAGATCCTGAAAGCATTATTGCTTCTATCTCAAAACTTATTAAGAAAGATGGACTATTTTTTGCATCAACATTAAATAGAAATCTTAAGTCATATTTATTATCTATAGTTGCTGCTGAACACATCTTAAAAATGGTACCTCAGGGAACGCACCAATACACTAAATTTATTAAACCTTATGAGCTTATAAAAACAGCTGAAAAATATGGCTTTAGTGCAATCGAAATAACTGGTGTACACTATAATCCAATCACTGATAGCTTTAAGCTTGGTAAGAATACCGATGTTAACTATATTGTGGCGTTCAAGAAGGTATAAATTATGCAGTATAACTATTTTAATTATCACAATGAGAAGCTCCCTCCATATGGATCGGTAGTTTACTTTGCATATCGTAAACTTAGTACAGAAAAACAAGAGATTCTTTATCTTCTTGACCAAATAAAATCTCAAATAATTTCATGTACCGAGCTATACAATAATATTGAGATCGCCAATGAAAAAATGAATTGGTGGCTAAAAGAAGTAAATAGCTTAAATAATGATAAAAGTATTTCATCCCCTCAACTAAAAAAATTAGCTGAAGTTTTTGATGCTAAAACCCTATACAAGCATTTAGCAGATGATATAAGTACATCTATAGATAATAGTAGTGCTACAGAAAGAAATTTTGAATGCCATATATCTAATAATTTTTCGGGTATAGAAACTTTGAAGGTTATGTATCTAAATGATTTTGCAACAATTGATGAATCTTTGATTAAACAAGTTAATATTAATAATGAGATAATAAGACATATTTTTTGTATGCCTAAACATTTTTATAATCAGATCTCGTTTAATAATAAGATCACACCTACTATTTCTAATGAAGATTTTAGAAATATAGCTAATCAATGGTTACAACATTACAAAAAGATAAGCCTGAGCAAAAAGCTTAAACCATTAGAGAAAATCAATAATATCCATTATAAAATGGTAAAAAAATATATTAAGAAAGTTGATAGCCCCTTCAAAGAAACATTACATTTCTCTCCATTAAATTTACTATTTTACTCGATTTAAGGATAGTAGCAGATGATGCATAAATATAAACTACTTGTATTCTTTTCATACTTACTTAGCATAAATCTAGCGACTGCAGTGCCATCACCCTACCCTTACACGGGATCTATAGAACAACCGGACTTCAAGTATGATAAAAATCTAAGCCCCTATGTTAGTAACTATGGTCCACTCTATAATCAACAATATCAACCTATTAAAACAAACTCTTCTCCTTATCAAGTCAACCTTCAAGGTCAAAATAGTCCAGCAGGATTTTATACAGGCATTAGCAAAAACTTTACCTTCTAATTTTTCAGTTTAACAAATAACTCTATTGCTAAATAGCTCGATTAAAGTGTATATTCGCTAGATTGTATTCTGAAAGTTTTAAATAGTTGAAAGAGAGTTCCAAATATAGTTTATTAGGTTTTGACGAAACTAAAATAAACGATAAGGAACTAAAAAATGCCAAAGCACTTAACTCTTTCAAATAGA
>NZ_WBSX01000029.1 GCF_009823375.1 Francisella noatunensis subsp. noatunensis
GTGCTATTGTAACAATGGTCGATAGAGCTAGCAGATTTACTATTTTAGCCAAGTCTATAGATAGAACAGCTAATTCAATCAATAGAATATTGTACAAAGTATCTAATGGTCATAAAATATTAACAGCTACATTTGATAATGGTAAAGAGTTTGCTAAACATAAGAAGCTAACTAGCAAGACTGGCATCAAAGTATTCTTTGCTGATCCATACAGTCCTTGGCAAAGAGGTATTAATGAAAACATGAATAGGTATATCAGACAATTTATATCTAAAGGTACTAACTTTAACAATATATCTCATCAATACATTAGAAAGTTACAGATAGACTTGAATAATAGACCTAAGAAATGTTTAAATTACTTGACACCTAATGAAGTACATTTTGGTATCTCTATAAACATTGAGAATACAATCTAGCCATAATAAACTATTGAAATATGTCATCTTTAGATATTTATACTATCATAACGAGCTAATATTTCTTTTATCAATTTTTGACAACTAATATCAAAAATTAAATACCTCAGTTATGTAATATTTTATTTGTAAAAACCTAACCTTAGTCTTTTGTACAACAAGATTGCAAATAAAGCCAATACTAAGCAAATTAAACTAATAACAACAGGGCCTAACCAAATAACTCCTGCTTTAGAGATAACTGTTGAACTAATTATTGGACAAACACCTCCTACAAAAGCTGAATTTAAACTATAGCTCAAACTCAAAGCGACTCCTGATAACCTAAATTCTGTTGGAAAAATATCACACAAGAAAAATAATGTTGTCGATGCACCAAATGAATAGCAAATAATTAAAAAAATCATACCTATAAAAACACTATAAGTATCTGACATCAAGTAGAATGTTATAGGAATAGCTATCAATAAAATGAAACAGCCAATAATATACATTTTACTAAGTCCAACTTTATCAGATATATACCCAAATGCTATTACAGATATTAAAACTATTATTTGTACTGGAATCATTATTAAACTTGTATTGCTAGTATTTAGTAATTTTGCAATATAAAAATTAGAATACTGAAGCAAAATTATTGCGCCTAAAACAAATAACATTGCAAAACAAAAACCAATAAATATACTTATATAGCTTTGTTTGAAAAGAGGTATAATGCTCTTTTTATCTCTACTTGCGATTTTTCTAAATAAAGGTGTTTCTATTAGCTTTAATCTTACGTAATAACCAAATATAGCCAACAAGCCTCCTAATACAAAACCAATCCGCCAAGCATAATCATCAAATAAATATTCAAGAATCAAACATACTGTCGTTGCAAATAAAAATCCTGATAAAACAAATGCAAATAATATACTCAGCTTAAAACCTATGCTTTTTGAACTAGTCTCGTACACTATTACATATGCTGCTGGTAATTCTCCACTTAGAGCAAACCCTTGCAATACCCTGAATATCACAAAAGCTATACTTGCAAACACCCCAAAAGTAGCATAAGAAGGCATAACCCCCATTAGTAATGAAGATATTCCCATAAGAATTATTGTAAATGTAAATATTTTCTTCCTACCATATCGATCACCCAATATTCCTAAGGTAATAACACCTAAAGGTCTAACAATATATGTTAAAGAAAATATAGCTATAGCAATGAAACTTTTAATTACAGAATCATCAATTCCTACAAAAAATGTATTTATAATTTGTACCGAAAATAACACATATAACAAAAAGTCATAAACTTCTAAAACTGCACCTATGCCTGCAATTGATACTATTTTAAAATCTTTTTTCATCTCTAAAATTACTTACAGTTTAACTATCATATATTTGTTATTTTTATGATAGACACCTCTTTTGGAATAAACATAGACACCTATTAGCCCAATCACACCACAAACAATACCAACAATAGAGGGACCTAAAAAATTATATGCTGTCATAGTAAATATCGTTGTACTTACTAAAGGAGCGATCCCTCCAACTATAGCAAAAGCAAGATTATAACTAAGACCTACTCCTGACAATCTAACATCTGTTGGAAATAAATCACAAAGTAAAAATATAAAGGTAGCCGCAACTAATGCATAACAGAGCATAATAGCTATAGATGCAAAAACAATTGCAGATACACTACCTATATAACTCATCAAATAGAACACAGGTAACGCACAAACTACAACAAGCCCGGCACCTGCTATAAACATTTTTGCAATGCCAACTTTATCAGATATAAAGCCAAAAATAAAAGTAAAACAAGTAAGTGTTAAAACACTTGGTGTTAAAATCAAAGAAATCTGACCAGAATTATATCCAGTTAAAATATCTTCAACAAATTTATGTATATAAAGAGTCAACATTACACCACCAAAGGCTACTATAATAACTATACATATTCCTGCGAACAAGTTTGGACCATAAGTGGAGACTAAAGAACCAAAAGAATGTCTTTTTTGTTTATCAATACTTTCAAACTCTGGAGTTTCATGAAGATTGCGACGCACATAATAACCGACGAATCCTAGCAATCCGCCAATGATAAACCCTGCTCTCCAAGCAAAATCACCAAACACATACTCAAGAGCAAAACCTACAAAATCAGAAAATAAAAATCCACTCGTTACAAATGTAAATAATATGGCAGTGGCAAAACCAATTTTACCCTTAACCGATTCATACACAATAACATAAGCTCCAGGTAGCTCACCACCTAAAGCAATACCTTGCAAAATACGTAATAATACAAACACAAAGCTCGCATATAGTCCCCACTGAGCATATCCAGGCATCAATCCCATACACAATGAACAACTTCCCATTAATAATATTGTAAATAATAGTAGACGTCTTCGCCCTATCAAATCACCAACAATCCCTAATATCGTTCCTGCAAACGGTCTAACTAGGTATGCTATCGAGAATATTAATACTGTCAAGAATGCCTTGATAGTAGGATTTGTAATTTGAGCAAAAAAAGTTGCTGAAATTTCTTTAGAAAAAATCATATATAAAACAAAATCATAAAACTCAAGAATTGCACCAATTCCAGCTAATAAAATAACATTCCTACTGTCTTTATCGTACATTTACAATACTCACTTTAATAATCAAGTTTAGAAAATCATACATTTTTTTAGCTTTATTTAGAAGAATTTAAATCTATAAAAAATACAAATTACTGACATAGGTTACAATCAATGTCTTTGGACAAATCAAAATTATTTAGTTGCATTGATGTTGCGTTATATCTATATAAAGTAGAACTCTGATAGTCTTGTTTTTTTAATAAAAAATTAATTGCCAAGTTCGCCAGAGTTAAGCCTGCCTGACCAGCTACTATGCCAACAACTCCTAAAGTATTCTTGTGCTCTACTTTATCCAGATCAGGATATAAACAATTTAAACATGCCGAACTATGGCTAATATTAAATATTCCTGCTTGAAAGTCCAACCCTAAAACTCCTCCTGATAATAAGGGTATAGAATATTCTAATGAAATTTTATTACTTAGTATTTTAGTTAAATAATTATCACTTGTATCTATTATTAAATGATACTTTTCCATATCTAGTTTAGTATAGTTATGATTAGTTAACCTTTGTGTAATTGCAGTTATACTTATATACGGATTAAGCTTTTGCAACCTATTTTTAGCTATGACTGCTTTACTTTCCCCTAAGTAATCAATATCAAATAAAACCTGCCTATGTAAATTTGATATTGAAATCGAGTCATCATCAACTATACTCAATTCCCCAATACCCAAACCAGTTAGGTAGGTGGCTACAGGTGAGCCCACTCCACCCACACCTATAAGCAACACTTTAAACTTTTTTAATTTTTTTTGAGCATCAATACCAAAACCATCAAGAATAATTTGTCGCTTATAATATTCAAGTTCAGATTCTGATATTTTGGGATGATAAATCATCTACTTCTCCAATAACTTTATTATATTTTGTATCTCATAATTAGATATCTCATCTATTAGTGTGACTACAGCTATACCATCGACTCCTATATTCGCTATAGACTGAATGTGTCTCTTCTTTATACCTCCAATGGTAACCAATCGAGTATTAGTGATATTTAACCACTCATGAATCTTATTGATACCTTGTGGTGCAAATTTCATTTTTTTAGTATTTGTCGTATATATAGGACCTAAAGCTATATAACTAGGATTAACTCCCAAAGCTATTGCTAACTCATAATAATCATGTGTACTTAGGCCTAATGCTATATCTGTATTTTTGATTTTTAATAAAGTCTGCCTATCTATACTTAATAAATCCTCATGCCCAAGATGTACACCAAAAGCTTTATGTTTAATTGCTAATTCATAGTAGTCATTTATAAATAGTTGCAGACCATATTTGTTTTGATACTCTACAGCTTCTACAATATGCTTTTGTATATACTCACTATCATTTGATTTAATTCTAAGCTGTATAGTTTTAACTCCTAAGTTAGCTAAACTAGGTATCTTATCAGCACTGTCAACTATCGGGTAAAAGCCAGTTTTATTAATTGATCTAAATTTTATATTTAGATCTTTACCATGCACACTTACTTTAGGAAATAATCCTTGTTTATTTGCTAGATTGTATTCTGAAAGTTTTATATATTTAGAATCTACAATTAAGAATCCATGCAATGCTATTTTTTGGCTACTTTTAATAGCGTTAGAAATATATGACTTAGCTAGAATAATAGAATTATTGACATCAAACCCTAAAGTTAAAAAACTAGCAATAGCACTTGCAAAAGTGCAACCTGTTCCTCTTACTTTTTCATCCAACTTATATCTTTTTGATGTTAACGTATAGTTAACTTCAGGAGTATAATAGCAGTCCAAAGATATATTTTTATCAGAGTCATGCCCCCCTTTCAAAAGCACACTTTTGCAGTTGTATTTTTTTTGTATTGCTTTAGCTATTTTAGCAATTTCGACATTAGAAGAATCATACTCATCAAGAAGCATCTTAGCTTCATCAAGATTTGGTACTAAAATATTAGCTAATGGATAAAGCTTTTGCTTAGAATATTCTACGAGCCTATAATCGACCAAGCTATAGCCTGTGGTACTTACCATCACTGGGTCACAAATGTATAACACATCTTTTAAATCATTCAACAAGTCTACAACAATATCAATCTGCTCAATAGATGATAGTACTGAAGTTTTGATGACTTTAATCTTAAACTCTTTACTTATTGCTTGTATTTGTTCTTTGAAAATACCTTTAGAAACCTTTTCAATATTTAAGATATTGGTTGAGTTTTGTGCAGTAACACAGCTTATAATTGTACAAGCATGAACACCTATGTTATTAGCAGTTTTGATATCCGCTTGAATACCCGCTCCTGATGAACTGTCTGAGCCACCTATGGTCAAAAATATATCACGCATAATACTATCTCTTAGTACTGGTGCCAAAATGGCGTATCTACTAAATTAGTTGATGGAATAGCAATTTCTCTTTCAATCATCCTTTTCGCTTTAAAAGCTTCTCTTCCTGCATATATTGCTAATTTAAAAGCATTAGCCATACTAGCGGGATTTCCAGCTAATGCTACAGCACTGTTCAGTAACACGCCATCATAGCCCATCTGCATAATTTCACATGCTTGTGAAGGCACGCCAATACCTGCATCAACAATTAGTTTAATCTTATCAAATCGTTCTCTTAAAACTTTCAAAGCGTATGGATTTACCAATCCTTTACCACTACCAATTGGCGCTGCCCAAGGCATTAAGACCTCACAACCAATGTCAATTAATTTTTTAGCAATTACTAAGTCATCTATAGTATAAGGTAAAACATTAAACCCTCTTTTTACTAACTTCTCACACGCGTCTATTAGCTCGACAGAATCAGGCTGTAAATTATAGTCATCTCCTATGACTTCAACTTTAATAAAATTAGTAGCAAATATTTCACGTGAAATTTCTGCTATTTCTATTGCCTCTTGAGAGTTTCTACAACCAGCAGTATTCGGTAAAAACTTACACCCTGTATTTTTTAACTCCTCCCAAAATTGATTTTTAACATTCACATTTTTTGCAGACCTTTTTAAGGATACAGTCAGAAGATCTGCTTCTGACTTATCTATAGCTTCAAGCATAATTTCAATACTAGGATACAAGGCTGTTCCTAATATAAATCTTGAGTTAAATTGCTCTCCATACAACTCAAGCATAACCTACCCTCCTTGCATTGGTTGAACAGTAACAACTACATCATTATTTTTAAGAAAAACTTCAGAATAACTTCTTTTTGCTATAAAGCTATTGTTAAGCATTACAGCAAAACAAGGGTATTCAAATTTTTGACTCTTTAATAAATCTGTAATTGTTATACTATTATTAAAATTTAGCTCTTTTTCATTAAATAAAATACGCATATTCAGCCTCCAAAATCATAATTATTCTTTATCACAGCTTGTGCAACCATCGGTGAAAACAAGTATCCATGTCGAGATAAACCATTTAGATATGTTATATTTCCTTTAGTACTTATAATTGGCTTATCATCGATACTCATCGGACGCACATTAGTTAAAGTTTTCAATATCCTTGCTTCTAAAAAACGCTTATCTAGCGTAACTAACATACTTAGCAACTCTAATGTACTCTGTACAGAAATCTTAGAATAATCACTACTATCAATACTTGTTGCACCAAGATAAAAAATACCATTTTCTCTAGGAATCAAATAAATAGCGTGTCGCGGGTGTAAAAGTCTAATAACAGAATCCAACTTAATACTTTTATTTTCTAAAATAATAGACTCACCTCTTACACCGTACAACTTGATATCATCAACACTTGAAATACCTGTACAATCAAATATATGCTCATATTCTTTATCAAAACGCTCTCGATAGAATTGTTTTTTAGTAGTTTCAAAGATTTTTACATTTTCGAGATTAAAAAATAACTCTTGTGTTAATACAAAGAATTTTGGAACATCAATCAAAGCTTCATCTGCTATTAGAGCTTTTTCACAAAGAGTGTTTGAAAAATATAACCCTTTATTAATGGTATGCACTTTTTCTATAGAAGATATATCTATAAGAGGCTTTGTATTTAAGTTTTTTAGTCTCAAATCTATATTTCTAATAGCTAAATCCAACTCATACTTATCTCGATTATGTGCAATAACACAAGTATTAATTTTTTTTACAAAGCTGGTACCCATGCTTAGATTTTCATTAACAAACACATTTAATTCACACCAAAGCTCATAGCTGTTAAGTCCCAGTTCATACACATGCTTATGACAACTTATTAGCTCGGTTACTGGAGCAAGCATACCTCCAGCACAATAGCTACAGCTAGTCTTATAATTCAGACTATCAGTATAGATATCGATCTTTAAATTAGGATATAGTTTAACTAGATAAAGCGCTAAAACTCTACCCATAAGTCCTGATCCAAGGATTGCTATTCTACTCATCTTTAGATTCTATTTTCTTAAGATCTTGAGAAAGCTTCATAGAACAGAAGCTAGGCCCACACATAGAACAAAAATGAGCAAATTTATGCCCCTCTTTGGGTAATGTTTGATCATGAAAATATCTTGCCTTATCAGGATCTAAACCTAAGTTAAACTGATCTTCCCACCTAAATTCAAATCTTGCTTTTGATAGAGCATTATCTCTTATTTGAGCGCCAGGAAAGCCTTTTGCTAAATCTGCAGCATGTGCTGCTAACTTATAAGTAACAATCCCCTCTCTTACATCTTCTTTATTAGGAAGACCAAGATGCTCTTTTGGAGTTACATAACATAACATAGCAGTACCATACCAAGCAATTTGAGCCGCCCCAATTGCTGATGTAATATGATCATATCCAGGAGCAATATCCGTAACTAATGGACCAAGGGTATAGAAAGGTGCTTGAAAACAGTCTTTTAACTCATAATCCATGTTTTCCTTAATTAATTGCATTGGAACATGGCCAGGCCCCTCTATCATAACCTGTACATCATGCTTCCATGCTATTTTAGTTAACTCCCCCAAAGTTCTTAATTCTGACAGTTGTGCACTATCATTAGCATCATTTATAGATCCTGGTCTTAACCCATCACCAAGTGAAAAACTAATATCATACGCTTTCATAATTTCACAAATTTCCTCAAAATGAGTATAAAGAAAATTTTCCTGATTATGATGTAAGCACCACTTAGCCATTATTGATCCGCCTCGCGAAACAATCCCTGTAATTCTATTTGCTACCAATGTAACAAAGGCTTTTCTAACTCCAGCATGAATTGTAAAATAACTAACACCTTGTTCAGCCTGTTCAATTAAAGTATCTTTATAGATCTCCCAAGTTAAATCCTCAACTTTACCATTCACTTTTTCTAAAGCCTGATAAAGAGGAACTGTGCCTATAGGTACGGGACTATTTCTAATAATCCATTCTCTCGTTAGGTGAATATGCTTACCTGTAGAAAGATCCATAACAGTATCTGCTCCCCACTTTACTGCTATAACCATTTTTTCAACTTCTTCTAGTGTAGAAGATGTAACTGCCGATGTCCCGATATTAGCATTAACTTTAACCAAGAAGTTCCTACCGATTATCATCGGTTCCAATTCTGGATGATTAATATTAGCCGGAATAATAGCTCTACCCGCAGCAACTTCTTCTCTTACAAACTCAGGAGTAATTTCTCTTTGAATATTTGCTCCAAATGATACTCCTTGATGTTGATTCATATACTCTGTATTTAAATGAAAATTAGCTCTTAAAATATTTTCTCTAATTGCAACATAATACATTTCTGGAGTTATAATACCTTTTCTTGCATAATGCATTTGCGAAACATTTTTACCATATTTTGCTTTGATAGGTACATGCCTGTTTCTAAAATTCAACTTATCTTCTTTAAATTGAGCATTGGTATAGTTTGATGAGAAACATCCTAAATTTTGTATATCTTCATTTTTTTTGAGCCAATTTAATCTATGTCTAGACAAGCCCTTTTCTATGTCAACTGCGTTACCTGAAGAATACTCTCCAGATGAATCATAGACAAAAACATCTGGATTTGTACTAATATTACCTTCGATATTTGTATTTGTTTGAGCAATTTTTCTAAAAGGAACTTTTAGTGCTGTACTAAGACATTCAACATAACATTTTTCAGAATTTGGATATTTAATAGTTATTGTTGAGTTTTCTGTATTAGTTTGAATATCTTGGTTTCTAGAGTTAGTCATTTCATCTCCTATTTTAAATTCAAACCAGTATAGGCAGATGAAATTAAAGATATATTTTATACAGTAATAGAATCATAACTATAGCAAATACACTAAACTACACTTCCTACACTAGTGCTAACTAGATCAGGTTCAAAGGGTTGGAAAATCCTCTCAGCATGATTCAAAGAAAATCATGCACCCCTGTGTTTTCGGTATAAATTTAATAGTATATATAAATCAAAGTCAAGTTAGTAATCAGCATTTTCTACTAGTAATTGTCTAAACTAACTATTTCAAGATGTTGCATCTGAGTCTGTAAAAACATCTCACCAACTGATCTAAATTTCAAAGGAATATCAGTTACATAAAATCTATATTCTGGATTAGAATTAGCTCTGTTTAAAAGCTTATTATCAAAGAGTAGCGAATATAGCATCTTACTAGCTTGTAATGATGGATCTATAAGTTTTACATCTAAAATTTTTGCGATACTTTCTTTGATAATAGGATAATGTGTACAACCCAAAATTAGAGCTTGAATGTTTTTATCGTTAAAATACTCAAGATATTGTTTAGCTACTAATTCAACAACTTCTCCCTCTATAAATCCCTCTTCAATCATAGATACAAAAAGACCACATGAACTACTATAAACTTCGGTGTTAGGATTATTTTTGTGTATTTGTAGTGCGTATGCATTACTGTTAATAGTAGCTGGTGTTGCTATGACACCAACTGTTTTAAGACTATCGACTAAGCTAACTCCAGCACTTATCACATCAATAACAGGAACTGTTTTTGCAATCTCTTGAACTATATCTTTTGCAATAGCTGATATTGTATTACAGGCAATAATTATTACTTTGACTTCTTGATCAATTAGAAATTTAGCCGTTTGGGCTGCAAACTTTTGAATAGTCGCTCGTGATTTAGTCCCATAAGGTATTCTAGCAATATCACCAAAATATATAATATCCTCATTTGGTAATATATTCATCAAGTTCTTGACGACAGTTAAACCACCAATTCCTGAATCGAAAACACCTATAGGTCTATTATTGAGCATTATTTTTTCTCTATTTTACGAATTATTTTTCTACGTGAACGCGTAGGCATTTTTTCTAGATATTCTTCTTTTGCCTTGATAAAAGGTATTAGATTTCCTAATGATAAAACTGCTTGATTGGCATCATCTGCAATGAAATTTTCACTTAGCTGCGCATCATCATTAGCAAAAATAACTACCGTTACAACTGGGATACCTTTTATATATATTTTTTGTTTATAAAGATATGTTTGTAGTACTTTTTTCTGTGCAAATGTCTGTCTAATTGGATTTTTTATTGTTTTTGCATAGACTTTGTTGTTTTGAGAAGTTTTTGAGACATTCCAACGTTCAGCCATATTCTCGACTTCAATATAGCCACGATTATTCTTAACTTCGATTATATATATGCTTTTACGCGATATTGCAATAAAATCAATTTCTCTATTACCTACTGTTGACTTCTCATCTGGTAAAACCACTCGATTAAATAACACAAAATTATTATCTAATTTTTTTAGTTCATCTAAAACAATAGTTTCGCCTTCTGCACCTGAAATAATTATATCTACAGGATTATCATCTTTTGTTATTAAGAAAAAGAATACAAATAATATAAATGCTAGAGTAAATCCAACCTCTAACGATTGAGTAACAAATTCAATATCCCCTAGATATAAATCAACACCAACTATTAAACCACATAGAATAATAGATGCATATAGACTTTTTTTTGCTCTAATTAGGTAGTTCCTTAACCTAGCCCATGTAAAGCGCAAAAAGAGCCTGTCTTTTTTTAATTTACTTTCAATAGCCATAATACCAATATACTTTATTTAAAAATCGTAAAATTATAAATTAATAAACTTCTGCTTAACTTCAGTTATCTTGTCTCTAATTGCTGTTGCCTGCTCGAATTCAAGCTCTTTTGCATAAGCTCTCATTCGTTTTTCTAGAGCTTTAATAACCTTCGAAGCTTCAGTCATACCTAGTATAGCCGAAACATCTACATCATCAACCTTTAAGCGCGAATTATTTTTATATGCACGTTTTTGCATCTCTGGAGAACTATCTAACATATCATCTATACTCTTGATGATTGTTTTAGGCGTAATATTGTGTTTCTTATTATATTCATCTTGAAGTTGACGACGACATAGAGTTTCATCCATGGCTTTTTTCATAGACTTTGTAACAACATCTGCATACAAAATAGCTCTACCATTTTGGTTTCTAGCCACACGTCCGATAGTTTGAATTAGAGATTTCTCAGAACGCAAAAACCCTTCCTTATCAGCATCAAAAATCAATAAAACTCCGACCTCTGGCATATCAAGCCCCTCTCTAAGAAGGTTGATACCCACTAGCACATCAAATACACCATGACGCAAATCATGGATAATTTGGACTCTCTCAACAGTATCAATATCAGAATGTAGATATCTGACATTAACACCATGCTCAGATAGATACTCTGTTAAATTCTCTGCCATTTTTTTGGTTAAAGTAGTTATCAAAATTCTTTCTTCTTTGGCTATAGCTTTATTTATCTCAGATAAAGCATCCTCTACTTGTATAGCTACAGGTCTTACAAAGACTTCAGGATCTAATAAACCAGTTGGTCTGATTACTTGCTCTACAGTATTTTGAGACTTTTCAAGTTCATAATTAGCTGGTGTCGCAGATACATATATTGTCTGAGGTAACAAACTCTCAAACTCATTAAATTTCAAAGGTCTATTATCCAAAGCAGAAGGTAACCTAAAACCATAGTTAACAAGGTTTGATTTACGCAATAAATCTCCCTTATACATTCCACCAAACTGTGGTAATGTCACATGCGACTCATCAACTATAACTAAGGTATTTTCTGGTAAGTAGTCAATCAATGTTGGTGGTGGATCACCAGGAGCTCTACCTGATAATAATCTTGAATAATTTTCGATACCTGTACAGTAGCCAAGCTCTTGAATCATTTCAATGTCATACTTAGTACGTTGTTCTATTCTTTGGGCTTCAAGTAGTTTACCTTCTTCTTCAAAATATTTAACTCTTTCTTTCAGTTCTGCTTTGATCTCTTCTATAACTATATCTTTACGCTCTTTTGATGCAACATAATGCGTACTTGGGAATATTGTTGATCTATGTAATGTTTTAATTTTTTTGGAAGTTAATGAGTCGATCACACTTATTGCTTCAATCTCATCATCAAAAAACTCTACTCGAATAGCATCTTTTTCAGAGTCTGCTGGGAATATATCTAATACTTCTCCCCTAACCCGGAAACTACCACGACTAAAATCCATATCATTACGCGAATATTGCATCTCTACTAACTTAGTTTGAGCTTTTTTTAGCCCTAGTTCTTCGCCTACCTTTAGGTGCAAAAGCATTTGCATATACTGCTCAGGATCACCTAGACCATAAATAGCTGATACGGTTGCGACTATAATTACATCATTACGTTCAAGTATGGCTTTTGTAGCTGACAGACGCATTTGTTCAATATGCTCATTTACAGATGAATCTTTTTCTATATAAGTATCAGAAGCTGCAACATACGCTTCTGGCTGATAATAATCGTAATATGACACAAAATACTCAACTGCATTATCTGGGAAATATTGCTTAAACTCTGAATATAATTGAGCTGCTAAAGTTTTGTTATGTGCAACAATCAAACATGGTTTTTGTGTTTGCTGAATCACATTTGCCATAGTATATGTTTTACCAGAGCCTGTAACTCCTAGCAAAACCTGATGCTGTAGCCCACCATTAACACCTTCAACTAACGATTTGATTGCCTTGGACTGATCACCACCTGGGCTATATTTTGTTACTAATTTAAACTTATATTCTGACATTTTTTTCAAACTTAAATTTTTTATAAAAAAGCTGTGCTAAGGCCCCGAGAATTTATTATAACATAGCTTTATATCTGTATTAAAAACTATAGCTTAGCCCTGTTGTTATAAAGTTTGCTTCTCCTTTATCAAAAGACTTTACATATAGATATGTGATTAAGAAATCCATATTATCAATAAAACCTGTTGGAACTGATAAACTTACTGGAACTGCGAACAAACCAGAGTTTTTACTGGAACTTAGCCCTAAAAGCAAGTATGAATTACCATTAAGCTCAGTGTCTTGTTTGCTAGCAAAATAACCAAGATATCTAAATTCGCCCGTAATATTTTTAGTAAAAAAATATCCTGCCGTGGTGGTAAAAACTCCTGTATTATGTGGAGATGTACTAAGATGTCCCCAACCTCCAGATGCTGTCACAAAAAATCTATTAAACAGCACTACCCGTTACAATTTTTGGATCACTATAACTCTTAAAAAAAGCAGTAACCAAAACTAAAGTATAAAAAGTCTTTTTAAAAAAGATATTCTTCGAGCTCATATAGCAAAGCTTGCTGTTCCTCTGTTAGATCACGATTCATGCGTAAATCTTGCATTTCTTGATAGATATCTTCCAAAGTTTTGCGAGTTCTACCTTTATGATCAATCAAAAGCTCATCATTATCTAGGCTAACAATCTTATTTAGATAATCTTGAAACTCCATTTGTGCTTTATCAGGTAGTTTTGAAAAGTCTAATCTACCAATTATCCTGACAGCTCTGTCATAATAAGATTTTGGTAATTGATTAAGCATTTGTGCTTTTTGATAAATTTGTGAAGCATGAAATTTATCACAACCCCTTTCATCAGCAGCACTCATAAAGTCACTTTGATAAATCGCTGCATCTATATCAACATTTTCAATCTCTGGATACTTATATTCCAATACATAATCAACAAAATTAGCAAATATTTCTAGATTGTTTCTTATAAATTCCTTATTCGTCTTTATCAAATCCAGTCTATCTTGAGGTAACCTCCCCACAAAACGGGTTTTAGTAGGTAATATTAGCGGAATATCACCCCACTTTTTGTTTAAAGTCAAACGCCAATGCTCAGCTTCTAAACTGCCAAACTCTTCTATAAAATCTTTAAAATCATAACTATCTAAGCGAAGAAATATCTCTTGATTTTTATAGTGTCTATGCTGACCAATATCAAGTATTGCCGACATAAAATTATTTTTAAAGCCAAAAACTCCACTTACAGCAATTGCTTGTCTATACCCAATACCACCGACTTCTAAACCAATATCTAATTGAGCTAGAGTATTTTCATCATTTTGCTTATTAAACTTTGCCAATAAAAACTGCCACATTTTAGGATTAGCTATTCTTAATTTCTTGGCTAACTCTACTGTAACAATTACATCCGTAATAGCATCATGAGCTCTACCACCACTATAGAGATTATTTTCAGTATTTAGATTTTCTAACTTCAAAGATATTTTTTGCTGTCCTTCTTCATCAAGAACTTTAGGCCACTTAAGAACATCATTACAAAACAAATAATAGCAAGTAACAATTGGAAACAAATCAGCCCTTGAACAACCATTTTTGAATTGATGACTATATGGAGGTAGCATATTTTTATAAAAAGCAAATCTCAAAAACTCATCATCAAAACCAAGAGTATTATAACCTATACTAATAGTCCCTAGTGTATTTATGATTTTATGAATTTTTCTAATTGCCTGATATTCTGACACACCCGTATTTGCTTGAGCAATAGAAATATGATGCGTTATCGTTGCAATTGGAGATGGAGTTGTATCAGGATTTAGCTTCACAAAAAAATTAAACCTTTCAATTTCATTAAAGTCCAAATCTGTACGAATCGCAGCAAATTGTAATACTTGGTCAAAAGAATTGTTAATACCAGTAGTTTCTAAGTCATAAAATAAGAAAGTTTGATTTTGAAACATCAAAAAATAAGCTCATATTTAATTAAATCATTAGCTTAGAATTTTAACATACCTTTATAATGATTAATAATTTTGAATATTACAAATAAGCTTGATTTAAAAACTTGATAGAAGCTCTAAAGAATAATTTTTATATTTCTAAAGTAACATTATGCAGGCTGTCTAGTTGCAGCAATTACAACTTCTCGTATATTTATATTTTGTGGTTGGCTAAACATAAACATAGCTGTACGAGCAATATCATCTGCTACTAAAACCCCACCCATAGACTCTTTCCAGCTTTCATAATCTGATTTAATCTGATTAGACGTTGTATGACTTAAAAGCTCAGTTTCTACAGCACCTGGACAAATTGTCATTATTCTAACATTATCATCAGCAACTTCTTCACGTATATTTTCACTCATTGAAGATACTGCAAATTTTGTACCAACATATCTAGCGTGATTAGGGAACGATTTCTTGCCAGCAATTGAGCTGATATTTATAATTGTCCCACTTTTTCTTGCTTTCATATCACCTAATACAGATTGAATACCATTTAATAATGCCAATACATTCACTTCGTACATCTTTTGCCATTCAATAGGGTCTTGTGTATCGATTTGACCAAGCAACATTAAACCTGCATTATTAACCAATAACTCAACTGGACCGTATTCAGCTTCAGCTTCTTTTATAGCATTTTTTAGAGCTTGAGCATCTGTCACATCTACCTTACGAATCATTGTGTTAGGTAAATTTAATTCCTCTATTTTTTCTATTCTTCTACCTATTAGTAAAAGCGAATGGCCTACTTCAGAAAATCTTTTTGCAATTGCCGCACCAATTCCAGAACTTGCTCCTGTGATTACAACTAATGATTTAGCCATATTATTTCTCCTATATTTTTGTTTTAATTTTCACATCGTTTTAATGATTGTAAATTGTATATAAACTTATTAAACTGATAAATACCAACAATCATAAAACATTGTTATTGAATAATGAACAAAAGCTAGATAGTATTCTCAATGTTTATAGAGATACCAAAATGTACTTCATTAGGTGTCAAGTAATTTAAACATTTCTTAGGTCTATTATTCAAGTCTATCTGTAACTTCTAATGTATTGATGAGATATATTGTTAAAGTTAGTACCTTTAGGTATAAATTGTCTGATATACCTATTCATGTTTTCATTAATACCTCTTTGCCAAGGACTGTATGGATCAGCAAAGAATACTTTGATGCCAGTCTCGCTAGTTAGCTTCTTATGTTTAGCAAACTCTTTACCATTATCAAATGTAGCTGTTAATATTTTATGACCATTAGATACTTTGTACAATATTCTATTGATTGAATTAGCTGTTCTATCTATAGACTTGGCTAAAATAGTAAATCTGCTAGCTCTATCGACCATTGTTACAATAGCACCTTTATGGTCTTTACCAACAATAGTGTCACCTTCAAAGTGATAAAGATTTTTTCTATTAGCACTGCTAGGTCTTTCAGAAATACTCGCTCTATCCTTTATCTTAACTTGTTTAGAGTCACCTTCTTTTTTGTATTTATATTGTCTAGCTTTGAAAAATAATAAGTGTCTAAGCTTTAACTTGCTTATTAAGTTGTAAATTGCTTTGTGAGTTATATTAACAATGCCTCATGTTTTAATCTAC
>NZ_WBSX01000003.1 GCF_009823375.1 Francisella noatunensis subsp. noatunensis
TAGCTTTTTAACTTTACAGGATAGCTTATGATTATTTGAAGTTCTGCGGCTTTGATATAGCTTCTGTGCTATCTCAGCATTATAGTCACTATTTATACTAGTGCGATTAAGTTCCTTTTTTATAGCTGTTTCACTATAGCCAATTTTATTGGCTATTTGAGATGTTTGGTATCCTAATTTAAGTAATTCTTCTATACAATATCTATTTGAAAGAGTTAAGTGCTTTGGCATTTTTTAGTTCCTTATCGTTTATTTTAGTTTCGTCAAAACCTAATAAACTATATTTGGAACTCTCTTTCAACTATTTAAAACTTTCAGAATACAATCTAGTATTATAAATGTTAAAATAATGGTTAGTTATTTTGGTCTTTGTATGTAGTAAGAAAAATTTATGAACTTTGAGCTTTTTATATGATAAATGTAACAAAAACATATTTGCCAGATATTGAAAAATATAGAGAATATATTGACCAAATATATAGTCGCGGACAAATTACTAATAGTGGGCCTCTTGTCAAAGAGTTGGAGCAGCGTTTAGCAAATTATCTAGGAGTTAAAAATATTGTTCTAGTTTCTAATGGAACAGTTGCTTTAGAAATAGCTTATAGAGCTTTAGGAGTCAAAGATTTTGCTATTACAACGCCATTTTCATTTGTGGCAACGACAAGTTCGTTGGTTGCTAATGGTATTAAGCCAATATTTGTAGATATTGATGAGAAAACATTTAATATTAATCCAAACAAAATAGAAGAACAAATAACACCAAATACAACAGCAATAGTTGCTACTCAAGTATTTGGTAATCCTTGTGATCTTGAAGCAATAGCTAAGATTGCTGAAGAGTATAGATTAAAAATTATATATGATGCGGCACATGCTTTTGATGTTAAGTATAAAGGTGAAAGTGTTCTCAACTTTGGTGATATATCAACTCTAAGTTTTCATGCCACTAAGCTTTTCCATACTATTGAAGGTGGTGCTCTTATTACAAATAGTGATGAGATTGCTGAAAGAGCAAGATTTTTGATAAATTTTGGTATAAAAAATGCTGAAGAGATTCCTCATTTGGGTACTAATGCTAAGATGAATGAATTTGAAGCAGCTATGGGATTATGTGTATTAGATGATATGGATATTATTTTTAGCTCTAGAAAGGCTATTGCTGAGAGATATAAACTAAAATTACAAGATTTGGTTCAGTTTCAAGAGTTTAATCATAATGCTGAAGAAAATTATAGTTACTTTCCTGTATTGTTTAAATCCGAAGAAGAGCTGTTGGGTGTTCAAAGATCTTTAAGTAAACAATCTATTTTTCCTAGAAGATACTTTTATCCATCTTTGGATACTCTTGGTTATATAGAGCCAAAACAGTATATGCCTATATCTAGAGATATATCTAGAAGAATAATGTGTTTACCAATTTATTATGGACTCGAAGAAGGTGTCCAAGAGCAAATAATATCAATTATTAAGGGAAGCTTATGAAAGTTGCAGTAATGCAGCCTTATTTTTTTGCATATATTGGCTACTGGCAACTGATTAATGCGGTAGATGTTTTTGTAATATATGATGATGTTAATTTTATCAAAAAAGGTTACATAAATAGGAATAATATTCTGTTTAATAATAAACCATATAGAATTACTTTAGAGCTTTTGGGAGCTAGTCAGAATAAGCTTATTAATGAAATTTACTTGGGTGATAATAGGCTGAATATATTAAAAATAATTAAACAAGCTTATTCTAAAGCGCCATATTTTCGTGATGTTTATAATTTATTAGAAAAGATAATGACTGATGAAGAAAAAAATCTAGGTTTGTTTTTAGAAAAATTAATTAGAAATGTATCTAGTTATATTGGTATAGATACTAGGTTTATAGGGTCTAGTGAGCTTGATAAAGATAATAACCTTAGAGGACAAGATAAGATATTGCAAATTTGTCAGCTATTGGATGCAGATGTTTATATAAATGCAATCGGAGGCAAAGAGCTTTATGATAAACAGTCATTTTTTGATAAAAGTATAAGTCTAAATTTCATAGAGTCTGAAATCGTTGAGTATCCACAATTTGGTAATGAGTTCTGTGCATATCTTTCAATTGTAGATGTTTTGATGTTTAATAGTGTTAGTGATATTAAAGAAATGCTTGGAAATTATATTTTAGTTTAAATGGAGATTTATGATGAAGGTTGTAATATATGGGAATGGGAAAATAGCGAAAGTAGTTTATCAGTTTGTGAAAAAAAAATTCGAGGTGGTAGCATTTACAGTTGAGAGAAAATATAAAAATTCTGATGCTATAGAAGGGGTACCTTTAATTGAGTTTGAGGATATTCAAAATCAATGCGACCCTAAAGAGCATAAGATGCTCATAGCTGTTGGCTATGTGCAAATGAATAATATAAGAGAGAGAAAATACCAAGAAGCAAAGAAAAAGGGGTTTAGTTTTATAAATTATATTCATCCATCAGTAGAGATACATGAGAATATAGAAATGGGAGAGAACAATATAGTCTTAGATCATGTAACAATTCAACCATATGTAAAAATAGGAAGTAGTAATTTTGTGTGGAGTAATGCTGTTATTGCTCATGGCTCTGTGATTGATGATACAAATTGGATAACTTCTGGAGTAGTTGTTTCGGGTGATGCTATTATAAAATCTAAATGTTTCCTAGGAGTTAATGCCACTATCGGGAACAATACAGTAATTGAGAGTGAAAGCTTTGTTGGTGCAAATACTTTAGTTACAAAAAATACAGCCCCTAAAGATGTTTTTATTTCAAGAGAAGGTGAAAAGTTTAGACTTGATAGTCAGAGATTTTTACAATTTACAGGAGTTTAATAGATGAAAGAGTTAGAGAAGATTTTATGCCAGGTTTTTAGGCTGAAAAAGGATGAAGTAAAAGATGAATTGACTATGAATGATATACAAGTGTGGGATTCTTTGACTCATATGGATATTATAACTTGCATTGAGGAAGAGTTAAGTATTCAGCTAACTATAGATGATATTATGAATATGAGAGATATAGGGGCTATAAAAAAAATAGTTAGTGAAAAGTTGGTGTAATATGGAATTAGCAAATAAAGTAGCTGTTGTTACAGGTGGGGCGAATGGTCTTGGTAAGGCAATAGTAGAGATGCTCCTATCTAATAATACAATAGTTTGCGTACTTGATATAAATAAGTATGCTCTTGAAGGTTTAGATGAAAATAAAAATTTACTTAAAATACCTTGTGATATAACAAAAGAAAATCAAATATCAAATGCTATACAAAAAATAAAAGAGCAATTTTCGAAAATAGATATTTTAGTAAATAATGCGGGTATTTTATACAGTGAACCACTTATTAATATAATGTCAAAAGAAAAAAGACATAGTGTAGCAATGTGGCAGAAAGTCATTGACATAAACCTAACAGCTCCTTTTGTCTTGGGCTCGTATGTGGCGGAACAGATGATTATGACAAGAACAAAAGGTGTAATTATCAATATTAGCTCTATTAGTGCGAGAGGCAATGCAGGGCAAAGTGCATATAGCGCAGCTAAAGCGGGTTTGGAATCCATGTCTATTGTCTGGGCAAAAGAGCTTGGTAGTTTTGGTATCCGATGTGTTGCGGTTGCTCCAGGGTTTATGAATACTGAATCAACTCATGGTGCCGTGACACAAGAAGTGCTAGATCATGTAAAAAAAGAGACGCCGATAAGAAGACTCGGAAAAGCAGAAGATATTGCTGATGCAGTAAAATTTGCAATACAGAGTGATTATATGAATGGTAAAACCTTAAAAATAGACGGTGGATTGGTCTTTTAAATGAATAAAAAATTTATTTTTATAGGTAATCGTTTCTTTGTGCTTGAGCAGATGTTAAGACTTGGTCTACATTTTGTTAAGATCATGGCAGTTAAGGGTTCATATCTTCAAAAAGAATTAGAAAATAGAAATATTGCGTTTACTTTGATCCAATCAAAGCAACAACTTGTTGACGAGATCAAAAATTGTAATTTTGATATCTTTTTTTCAAATGGTTGTCCATTTATACTTCCTATAGATGAATTAAAAGTCGGAAATAAACAATTTATAAATATTCATCCTTCTTTTTTGCCTGATTTGAGAGGAGCTGACCCTCAGCCAGGAGCACTTCTTTTCGGTAAAGATAGTGGGGTTACGTGTCATGTAATGGATGATGGCATAGATACTGGTGAAATAATTGCGCAAGTAAAGATTCCATATTCCAGAGATCTAGATGCGGCATTATTATATCAGATTTCTTTTATGGCTGAAATTGACGTGTTCTATAAGGCTTATGAAAATAATTTTGAAGTTCAAACTACTCAAGTATTAAAAGGTGATGAAATCTATTATTCAAAAAAAGATAATGACCTTATTATAGATTTTAACCAAAGTGCAGAAATAATTTATCAAAAAATAAAGGCCTTTTCAAATAGATCTCAGGGGGCTTATTTTATTTTCGAAGGTAGAAAATATAAGGTTTATGATTGTGAGATAGTGGATAACGATTATTTAATTTCAAAGTTTGATAGGTGTCAAAATGGTGAAGTAGCGTTGAACTATGAAAATAAGCTTCTTATAAAAGTAGAAGATAAACTTTTAAAGTTTAAAGATTTTAATAACGATATCTTGAGCTTTAAAGCGGGAATGGTTTTGGAGAATAAAAATGAAGTGGATAAAAAGAGGCTTAATATTTAAGGCCGATGATATAAAAAGTGATTTTATTAAAAGTCATGCACAAATCCCTACGGTACTTGTTTTAGAGGACAGACTAAGAGTATACTTTGCTACTCGTCCAAAGCAGGAGCTAAGTATGACCGCTTACATGGATCTAGATATAAAAGATCCAAAAAACATACTATATATACATGATAAGCCTATTTTTGAGCTTGGTAAAGATGGAATGTATGATGAGCACGGTGTTATGCCACAATCAATAATAAAATACAATGATAAGATTTGTATGTATATTGGTGGATGGAGTAGGAGGGAGTCAATTCCTTATAGCAATTGGACAGGCCTAGCTGAAAGTTATGATAATGGGGAAACATTTAAAAAAGTTTTTGAAGGGCCTGTTTTTGACAGAACTCCAACTGAGCTATATTCAGCAACAGGCTTTTATGCAATAAAAGCTGAAAATATGTTGCATGCTTTTTATGCATCAGGTATCGGTTGGATAAAGAAAAATAATAAATATGAAGAACTTTATGTGATCAAAACTGCTTCCTCAAAAGATGGGATAACTTGGCATAGAGATGGTAAGCAAATTATTCCAACATCTGAAAAATATCTTGAGGCAACTCATAGACCATCAGTCATTTATAAGAATGGTATTTATCATATGTGGTTTTGTTATAGAGGAATTGAAGATTTTAGAAATGGTAGTGATGCATATAGAATTGGTTATGCATGGTCTAATGATCTTAAAAACTGGAATAGAGATGATAAGAGGGCTGGCATTAATATAAGCAAAGAAGGTTGGGATAGTAAAATGATGGCATATCCTGATGTTGTAGAAACGTTATATGGAACGTATATGTTTTATAATGGAAATGGATTCGGGCAGAGTGGTTTTGGTTATGCAGTTTTGGAGGAGTAATGGCTTATTTTAATTTGGCAAACTATTTTTACGATATAGTGTATGGAAATGGTGAAAGAACTCTACTAATCTATGAAGGAAAAAAAATAAGTTATAACGAATTAAATAGCTTATCTAATAGGATTGCTAATTATCTCTTATCTTTTGGGGTAAAACCTCATGATGTAGTAGGAATTTTCAATACAAAAGAAGTTGAAGGATATGCAAGTATGCTGGCATGTCTCAAAATAGGAGCAGCATATACTAATCTAGATGAAGAAAACCCTCCACTTAGACTAGAAAAAATATTAACAACATGTTCTCCTAGACTACTCATAAGTGATCATGTTCCTTCGATATTGATAAAAAATGTTGCTAAGGATATGAATATACATATCGCTGATTTAAGTGATGAAAATTTTTTAAATAGTTTTAATGATAAGAATATCGATATTTCATCAAGAATAACTGGGAATACTATTGCGTATATAATGTTTACTTCAGGAAGTACGGGGAACCCGAAAGGTGTTGCAATCTCTCATAACAATGTTTTAAGCTTTTTGCAATGGAGTATAGATAGATATAGTGTTTCAAACGAAGATAGATTTGCTCAAGTCAGCCCCATGTATTTTGATAACTCAGTTTTTGATTTTTATACTGCTATATATAGTGGTGCTTGTTTAGTGCCTATAAAAAAAGAGTTACTCAAGAAACCTCTTGAACTTGTAAAGTTTATTGATGTAAGTAAATGTACAATTTGGTTTAGTGTACCTTCATTATTAGTTTATCTACTTACAATGAGAGTTTTAAACGAAAATAGTTTTAAGAACATACGAGTATTTATATTTGGCGGAGAAGGCTTTCCTAAAGGAGAGCTCAAAAAACTTTATTATCTTTATAAAGACCGTGCAAGGATTATAAATGTATATGGACCAACTGAAGGAACTTGTATATGTACATCTTACGATATAACAGAAAAAGATTTTGAAGATATGAGTACTCTAGCACCACTTGGAGTAATTAATCCAAATTTTGAATATCTAATAGTAGATGAGAATATGCAACTTCTAAACGATGGTGAAAAAGGTGAGCTTTGCTTAGTAGGGCCAAACGTGGCCGCAGGATATTATAATGACATAGAAAGAACAGAGCAAAGTTTTGTGCAAAATCCTTTAGTAAAAACATATAGGGATATTGTCTATAAAACGGGTGATATAGTTTATGAAAAAGATGGAATACTATGGTTTGCTGGTCGTGTGGATAATCAAGTAAAGCATATGGGATATAGGATCGAGTTAGAAGAAATAGAATCAGTTTTAAATAGTTTCGACTATGTTCATCAGTCAGCAGTTCTGTATAATAGAGATCGAGTAAACTATGGAAAAATTATTGCCTTTATAGCAACACAAAAAAATATTTCAGCGTGGGAAATAAAAAATGAGCTTTTTAGTATTTTGCCTAGCTATATGATTCCTAATGTTGTAGTTGTTAAAGATAAGCTCCCTAAAAATGCTAATGGTAAGGTTGATAAGGTGGCTTTAAAGCAGGAGGGCTTCGATGAATATAAATAAAAGAGAGGAGTTTGATATTATAAGTAGGTGGAAAACAAATGATATAATGGTAAGTATATGTTGCATAACCTTTAATCATGAAGAATATATTGGTCAGGCTATCGATAGTTTTTTGATGCAGGAAACAGATTTTCCATTTGAGATAATTATAAGTGATGATTGTTCAACTGATGGTACAGCGGATATAGTTTCTAAATATCAGACTAAATATCCAAATATTATTAAACCAATATTTCAAACTGAAAATCAATTTACTAAAGGTGTGAAGCTATTTACGGATATTACTATGCCTAAGTCAAGGGGTAAATATATAGCATTGTGTGAAGGTGATGACTACTGGATAGATCCTCATAAATTGAAGAAGCAGGTGGATTTTCTTGAACAGAACTTGCAATTTATGGGATGTGTCCATAATACAAGATATTTAGAGAATGATTTGGAAACAGATAAGCTAGTGATTGAAAATGTTAAGGAAGAATATACTTTTTTTGATATTATAGATAATTATATTCATACGAGTTCATATTTATTTAGGTATGATTGTCAATATAAAAGAGATATAGATCAGTATCTTAAGTTATATTATGGTGATAGATATCATTTACTTGTTTTTTCAAAGTTTGGACCGGTTAAGTGTATTGATGAAGTAATGTCTGTATATCGGATACATGATATGGGGTTTTGTAGTGGGGCTAATAAAAAAGTTAAATATCTTAGAGAATTAGAGGATTATCTTGCTTATAGTAAAGCTTTTCAGGAACATGAAGACTTTTTTTTAAAGCTTTTCCTGCGATCTTTGTATGGGATGGATAGTGATTATATAGATGCAGTAGTAGGAACTTTCTCTACCGAGTTGGATCACGGAGATGCTATGAAAATAGCTAAATATTTGATGGTGTCAATTGCGGATAATCAAAAAGTGATTAGTGAATACTCAGTAAAAATTAAAGAATGTAATGATTATATACAGTATCTAGAGAGTGAAAATAAAGATTTAAGTTTTATAAAATATATAAAAAAAATTATGAAAAAGATTTTCTCTAAATAAGATCTTTATATTTAAGGGATTAATAATGAAAAAGCTAACCGTCTTAATGCCGGCGTATAATGTTGAGAGCTATATTGCAGAATCTATTGAATCTGTATTAATGCAAAAGGTCAATTTTGAATATGAGTTATTAATTATCGATGATAAATCTACAGATGATACACTCAAGATTGCTTTAGAATATAAGCAGAAATATCAAGATATTATAACAGTCCTCAAGAATGATAAAAATTTAAGGGTTCTTGCAACATCGACCAAAGGTTATGAAATAATAAAAACTGATTATTTTTGCGTACTTGATCCAGATGATTATTATGTTGCTGATGATTTTTTACAAAAAGCATTAGATTTCCTAGATAGCAATTTGTACTATACAATTTATACAGCAAATTCTGATACATTAGACATAAACACTCAAGAAAGGCATAAATTTATACATTCAGATTATGATAACAAAACTTTTACGATGGATGATTTATTAAATGGAGAAGCTGTTTTAGGTCACACAAGTTCAACTGTATTTAGGAATATAGTTTTTAAGAGCAATCTTCCTCAAGAATTATATAGTGCTGTTGATACATATTCTGAGAAATCTTTTGAAGGCGATAGTTTTAGAAACTTACTTCACTTAAATGAAGGGAAGGGTTTTTTTAGTAATGTGGTAGTAGGAGTTTATCGCATGACACATCAAGGTATATGGACTTCTCTACCTGATGTGAAAAAAGATTTGATGCAGTCTCAGCTATATTTTGACATGAGCAATTTTTTTAATGATAAAAAAATATGCGAATTTATGCTTAGAAAATCATATATGTATTTTCAAAAGCTCATATTAAGTTTGATGCAAAACTATTCTTTAAGTTGTAGTACTGATGCTGATATGAATGACTTTAAGACACCTACAGAGTACATTCATTTCAAGCAAATTGATAGCCTTTATAAAGAGTATATTAAGCAAAAAAGCATACTTGTAGATATGGGTGATTGGAATCAAGATCAAATAGATAAAGATAAATCAGCAAAAGAAAAAGAGAAATGTTATACAGATAGCATCAATTACTATAAGTATAGTTTGTCCTGGAAAATTACAAAACCATTAAGAGCAATAAGAAAATTATTACCTTAGTGGCTCTCTCTACTTTCAATATATAGCTATAAGATATATAATTTAATTGTTAGATTTTTAAATTTACGCCTTGGTTGCAATAAATTATGGTAAAAACATTATATTTTGATATTAAAGGAGACAGTAGAGGCTCCTTGATTTCAATAGAACAAAACAATAATATACCTTTTGATATAAAAAGAGTTTACTATATATTTGACACTCAAAAAAATGTACGTCGAGGGTTTCATGCCCATAAGAATTTAAAACAAGTTTTAATTTGTGTTTCTGGCTGTTGCAAAATACTAGTTGATGATGGTACCTCGAAAGAGAATGTGTTGCTTAACTCGCCGGATAAAGGTTTATTAATATCAGGGCTTGTTTGGCGAGAGATGTTTGACTTTTCAGATGATTGTGTGCTTGTGGCACTAGCTAGTGAACTATATGATGAATCCGACTATATAAGAAATTATGATGATTTTATAAAAGAGATTAATAATGCCTAGTTTTATACACCCATTATCAGACGTTCAGTCACGAGCTATAGGCGACGATACAAAAGTATGGCAGTTTGTAGTCATACTATCAGATGCCATAATTGGTGAAAATTGTAATATCTGTTCGCATTGCTTAATAGAAAATAAGGTGTTCATAGGTAATAATGTTACTATAAAGTCTGGGGTGCAAATATGGGATGGCATTACACTGGAAGATAATGTCTTCATTGGGTCTAATGTGACATTTACAAATGACAAAACCCCTCGCTCAAAGCACTATCCTAATAAGTGGCCAAAAACAACAATTAAAAAAGGGGCCTCTATAGGCGCTAATAGCACGATATTACCAGGTATGACAATTGGTGAAAATGCTATGATAGGAGCAGGCTCAGTTGTTACTAAAAATGTTCCAGCAAATGAGATTTGGATAGGAAATCCAGCTAAGTTTTATAAGAAGGTTTAGAGTATATGATTAATTTCTTAGATTTAAAAAAAATAAATGGTCTATATGAACAAGAATTGAAAAATGCTTGTGCAAGGGTTATTGATAGTGGCTGGTATATTCGTGGTAATGAATGTGAAGCTTTTGAAAGAGAGTTTGCGAAGTATTGTGGTACTAAGTATGCTGTAGGTGTTGCAAATGGTTTAGATGCATTGATCCTTATTATCAGAGCGTATAAAGAATTAGGTGTCTTCAAGTTTGGCGATGAAATTATAGTGCCTGCGAATACCTATATTGCGAGCATTTTAGCTATATCTGCTAATGATATGGTGCCTGTGTTAGTAGAGCCAAATCTTCATGATTATCTGCTTGATGCTGATGAAATTGAATCAGCTATCACGGTTAAGACAGTAGCTATAATGCCAGTACACCTATATGGACAGGCTTGTCAAATGGACAAAATAAACTCTCTCGCTAAAAAATACAATTTAAAAGTTATCGAAGATTCTGCTCAATCACATGGAGCATACTTTGCAGATAAAAAATGTGGTAATCTTGGTGATGCTAGCGGTTTTAGTTTTTATCCTGGTAAAAACCTCGGAGCTCTAGGTGATGCAGGAGCAGTGACAACTAATGATAAAAAGCTAGCAGAGACAATCTCAGCTTTAGCAAACTATGGTAGCCATGAGAAGTATAGAAATCTTTATAAAGGTACTAATAGTCGCTTAGATGAGATACAGGCAGCTATGCTGAGAGTTAAGTTAAAATATCTTGAGAGAGATATAGAATATCGTAGGGCAATAGCAGATTTTTATACTAAAAATATTAGTAATCCTAAAATTATACTTCCTATTCAAAATTCACAACTAAACATTGAAAATTATCGAAATCATGTTTGGCACTTATATGTGATTAGAACTGATAATAGAGATGAGCTACAAAAGTATTTACTAGAAAATGGGGTTCAGACCGTTATACACTATCCTATTGCCCCACATCGCCAAGATGCGTATAAGGAGTTGGCAAATAATAGTTACCCTATTAGTGAGCAGATTCATAAGCAAGTTTTGAGTTTGCCAGTTGGACAACACCTGAGCTTAGATGATGTTACCAAAGTTGTTAAAATTATAAATAGTTATGGTTGTGCATGATGATGAATTCGAAAAAATTAGTTTCGTTCTGTTGTCTTTCATATAATCATGAAAAATTTATTCGTAAATGTATGCAAAGCATATGGTCACAAGACTACAAAAACATAGAAATTATCGTTCTAGATGATGGATCTTCAGATGGTAGCTTAAGAGTCATAAATGAGTGTAAGAACGAATCACCATGCAGTTTTAATATAATTACACAGGAAAATTCTGGTGGTAAAGTTGGAAGCAATTTTAATAAACTTATTAACGCTTCTTCTGGTAATTTTCTATTTTTTATATCAACTGACGATGAGGTTGTATCAGACTCAGTCTCATCTAAAGTAGAACTATTTGAGTCAGATGAAAATCTAGCCTTTGCTCTTAATACATATATCGAAACTATTGATGAAAATAGTAATGTTATAGATAAGTCATATATCCATAAAGAATATGTAAGAATATCTAGCATAAATGAATTGCTTGAACTTGAATTTAATGCTCTTGGATCTTTTTATATACAAGGAGGCCTTTTTAAAAAATCAGTCATTGATGACATTGGTGGCTTTGATGATGATTTGATAGGTGACGATATAATATTAAGAACCAAGCTATTTAAGCATATAATAAACCAAGCTCCTACACTTAGCTTCAAACTTATTGATACAGTTGGTGTTCGCTATAGAATGCACGATACTAATATACATAAAAACTCTTTAAGACAATCTATACTCATACACGAATGGTTTATGAGATATTTTAAAGATAGAATTCCTAATAAAACTATGTTAGTTTGGCTAAATCATGCTTATGCATATACTGTTAACAATAATCTGTTAGAAGATGCAAAAAAACTTATTTCAATACTTATTGATTATCTACCTTACTTTGATCAGGAAGAAAAGAAAAAGATAACGTTGAACTTTTTTAATAGTGCTAAGGTTAGGGCATACCAGTTGAATAAAACTTTGGATTTAAATAAGGAGTTTGTTCTCAAAATACTTGGTGATATGATGATAGAGAAAAATAATAATCTTTATATTGAAGAGCCTCAAGTTCAGTGGTTTATAGAGTATTTATTAGATAGAAGCTATAAATCTGAACTAACACTAGATGAGATATATAAATCTTTTAGTTGGAGATTAACGAAACCTATAAGACTCTTAGCAAAAATATTTAAGAAATTTAGTTGAAGTATCTCTTTTCAGGGCTTAAAGCTATGTTGGTGCTAAAAAAATATGTAAAAAAATATTTTAATTTAATAACAAGAATCAAATCAAAACTTAGATTATTAAAAAAACTTCATTATACACACATTAAATTTAATAGAAATAAAGAAACTATTATAGTGTTTTCACAATATTATTTAAAAAATAACGCTAGTTATAACTATATAGAAGATATTGAGACAATATTAAATGAAAAGTATAATGTCATTCGATACATTTATGAAAATGATTATAATATTCCAACACATGGGTATTCATTTTTAATTGTTAAGTATGACAATAAAACAGAAAAAAAACAATTACTGCCTCACATACATAAAAAATACAATGTCAAAATCCTAGTATTATGTTCGATAGATAGTTCAATATTAGAGGTGGCATGCAGCCTAAATCTAGCAACTTTATTAATTAGTGACTTTAGTGATGCTAATTATAATATTGTTGATATTCAAAAAAGTGTCATAATGTCTGATAAGGTTATATTACCTGACGCAGCAATATTTAATAAGCTACTAAAACAAATAGAGAATCTTGTTCCGTGTCCTAGTCTTGTAAGTAATATTCATGCTGATTGCTCAGAATTATTTCATAAAAAAATAAAATATGAAGAAGCACTTAGCAAAATCTTCTTAAAACATATATCAGATTCAATATTAATAAATTCAGAAAATATTGAAATACAAAGTTTTTTAGTCAGCTCAGATGTTTTTGATAGTGATTTTATGGATATTATAAGTTCTAAAAGTCAGTCTGCATACTATTATATAAAAACTCAAAGAAAAGGATTCTATAAAGCGTGTCCAAACCCTGCTCCAGGATTTTCTACATCTATCTGGATATGTGGAAATGAGGCTAAAGGCCTTGTACCATTGTACAAGTCTATTAAGAATGGTTATAAAACTACACACAGGTGCATGATATTGGGCTCGAACCATCTGACTGAAACCAAAAAAAGAAGTTTTAAAAATAAGAAAATAGCTATACATTTGCATTTGTATTACACAGACCTAGCCAAAGAGTTTTGTGAATATTTTAAAAATATTTCTGTGAGTTATGATTTATATATAACTACAACAAGCTCTGTTAAGAATCCTGATATTAAAGAGGCTTTTTTAGAGTGTGGTGCTGAAAATATAGAAGTTTTTAATGTTGAAAATCGAGGGAGAGATATTGCTCCTTTAATTTTTGATCTAAAGGATGAGATTATTGGTGGAAAATATGAAATTGTTGGTCATTTTCACAGTAAAAAGTCTGTTGCGATAGATGGTAATGTTGGTGATAAATGGCGAAAATACTTATTGGATAGTTTAATTGGAAACAACTCAATATTTACTAACTCAGTGTTAGAACTATTTAACAATGAAAATACAGGTCTAATTTTTCCTGAGCCTAAAGATTTTATAGATATCGGAGTTAATAAAGAGTATATAAACTCATTGTGTGAAATATTAAAAATAAAAAAAATAAATCAAACACCTATATTTCCAGTAGGAAATATGTATTGGGCGAGAGTTGATGCTATCAGAGATTTGTTTTATTTGGAAAAAGAAAAGGTTATACAGAACGAACCTTTACCTACTGATGGTAGCTATATGCACGCAATAGAAAGAATCATGCCACATATAGCTCATAAAAATAACTACTCATTTGTCACAGTGTATAAAAAAGATATTATAAACTGATAAAATACTTGCTATATTATAATAAGTTATACTAGTATTTTTGACGTGATTTATGAGTAGTATTCGATATAGAAGTGATATAGATGGTTTGAGGGCTTTTGCTGTACTGTCAGTAGTCTTATATCATTTAGAAGTTAGTTGGATTAAATCAGGTTTTCTTGGTGTAGACATATTCTTTGTTATATCAGGTTTTTTGATAACAAAGATTATTGTCAGAGATTTACAAGATGGTACATTTTCTATCAAGAATTTCTATCTAAGAAGAGTACGAAGAATTCTACCAGCTCTGATTTTTATATTAGCTTTTTTAAGTTTTTTTGCATGGTTAATACTTCTACCACAGGACTTATTAAACTATGCAAAATCAATGCTAAGTGCAATTGTTTCTGTTTCAAACCTCTTCTTTTTTAAAACATTAAACTTTGGTTATTTTGCAACAGACTCATCTACTATACCACTATTACATACATGGTCGTTAGGTGTTGAAGAACAATTCTATATTGCCTGGCCGGTAATTTTGATTATTTTATTTAAACTAAACACATCTTCCAAGAAGTATTTATTAACTATTACATTACTGCTTATTATTGTTTCAATAGCAATATTTTTTTATAAACATTTTCCAAAGTTCTACTATATGCCTATTAATCGAGGATTCGAACTGCTATTTGGCTGTTTTTTAGCTATTAGTTTGAATAATAGAGAACAGAAATCACCAAATAAAACTCTTTTGGACATATATTCATTGGTGTCATTAATACTTATGGCAATTCCGATATTTTTGGTATCAGTAAGCTATCCAAGCTTTTGGATGATAGTAACTTGTTTGGGAGCCACGTTATTTATATATTCAGGAAGTCTTGGTTATACTCCATTTATTAATAGACTATTTTCAATAAAACCTTTTGCAGCCATAGGGATTATCTCATATTCTTTGTACTTATGGCATTGGCCGATAATAGCTTATTTAAATTATTTAAGTATTACTATTACTGTAGATATTGCTACTGTTGTAATTATTTTAAGCATTATATTAGCAACTATATCTTATTTATTTGTAGAGAAACCTTTTAGACATAAATTTAAATTTAGTTTTCTAAAGAGTTTGATTCTTTTATGGATTATTCCTTTAGTTGTATCAATATGCTTTTATACAGCATCTAAGCGCCAGGGTTTTGGTTTTAATCAAAGTTTTCATATGGATCAAAATCAATTAACCTTTTCTTATGGTTTTAGTGATTTTGATAATAATTATTGCTTTTTGCAAGCTGAGTCTACCACATTTAAATCTATAGATTTACCAACTAAAGATTTGTGTATTATAGGAAGCCATAGTTATAAGAACACAGATATTCTTTTTATTGGAGATTCACATGCGAGATCAGAATACCCCATGCTTTCTGTTTGGTTGAAGAGTGCTGGTCTGTCTGCCTATGCTATAACACAAAGGTCAACGCCATTTTTATATGGAATGAATGATAATGAGCAAGGAATATCAAAACTTGATAGAAATGTAGCTATAAAAAAATTAATCGAAACAAAATTTTATAAATATATAATATTAGGTGGTGCATGGAGTTCTCCCGCATATTCTGGCTTTATAGGGCTTTTGGATAGGTCAATTGATGTAATAGTCAAAAGTGGGGCTCAACCAATTCTTATACTTGATACACCATACTTGCCGGAGAGGTTGAATAATTTATGTCCTCTTAGTAATTCAGAGATATTAAAATATTTTAATCTAGTTAATGTTCAATCAAAAGATCATATGTTGATCAATCTGAGCATAAGTTTCATACTTTGTTAAAGGTTTTATTAGTTAAGTATCCGACACTGCGAGTCATAAATCCTAAAAAAGCTAATGCAATAGCAAAGAATGCCAAATATCCATAGAAGGTGTGCCTATGTATGCTGATAATTAGCATATGAATTATATTGGATCAAAATTGTTAGGAGAGTTGTATTTAGAAGAGTTTGGTAATCCATTAATAGCAATTATAAAAAAAACTAATTAAAATTTAGAGATGTAAAGGAGTAATTTTGGACTCAAAGAAATCAACGTGTAATGCAAATGTTCGTTACTGTGATAATTATCCACTGGTAAGCATCTGCTGTACAGCATATAACCAAGAGAAATATATTGAAAAGGCTTTAGAGGGGTTTTTATCTCAAGAAACAAATTTTCCATTTGAAATAATTATAAGTGATGATTGCTCAACTGACAGGACTACAGAAATACTTAATAATTATCTTGAACAATATCCAAATATTATTAGATTAGTTTATCAGCAACAAAATCAATACTCAAAAGGAGCTTTACCTATAAGAGACTTTATTTTACCTGTCGTTAGAGGTAAATATATAGCATTGTGTGAAGGAGATGATTATTGGACAGATTCTACTAAATTACAGCAGCAAGTTGATTTTTTGGAGCATAATCCTGAATTCATGGGCTGTGGACATAATACAAGATTTTTAATCAATGGAGAATTGACAGATAGATTATTTGTGGATTCCAGCAATAAAAAAGATAGTTATAAATTCGATGATTTTATAGATTCTGCCTATTTGCATACGACATCTTTAGTTTTTAGATACGATGCTCTTAAGAGTCAAATTAATGAATACCTTGCTAAATATTCATATGTTAAACGTAATGATGTATATATGTTGTTGGTATTTTCAAAATTTGGGCCGATAAAGTATATAGATAAAATCATGTCTGTCTATAGAATGAATGATGGTGGTATATGGAGTGGTGTAGATGAACAAGCGCAGCTAATTATGTTTTTGCATGGTTGTGTAGATTTTAGCTATATCTTTGGTGATGAGTATAAAGATAAATTTCTTTATTCATTCATCAATACATTAAGTGAAAGTATTGATGTTACTACTTCAGACTTCATGTCAGAAGTATTAAAAGAATTCTCAATAAGAGATTTTAAAACTATTATAAAGAGTTTTGCAAAATTTAAAAAAAGAGATAATGATACTATTAAAGAGTGTAGTGATTATATAGACTTTCTTGAAAAACAGGTAAGTGATAATAGTTTTAAGTCAATGTTAATAAAGCTATTAAAAGCAAGTCGAATTTACAATTTGTTCAGAAGGAAAACTTAGTATTACTTAATATCAATAAAATAGTCTTTAGGTTTTATTTCTGTTATAATTTCGTTAAGATTAAATCATAGAATTGTTATTAGATGGTTTCATATATAAAAGAGTTTTATAGGTTCTTAAAGCACCTCAGGAATAATTATAAACTTTTACTTATACTGGCATATAATGATTTTAGAGAAGAGTATTTAGGCTCCTATTTGGGTATTATTTGGGCTATCATAAGACCATCAGCTTTTATTTTTGTTATTTGGCTTGTTTTTACCTATGGAATTAAGCCCGGTGCTGGTATAACCAGCTCATCTATGATTTTGTTCTTACTTACAGGTATGGTTCCATGGTTTTTCTTTTCCGAAGCCCTTGTAAAAAGCTGCAATTCAATAGTCGAGAATGAGTTCTTGGTAAAAAAGGTGGCCTTTAGTGTAAATATTTTACCTCTTGTTAGTATATTGTCATGCCTGATAATTCATCTAATACTGCTGTCACTGGTGATATTCATTGTTATTTTAAGTGGATATTATCCTGATCTGTATTGGCTACAAATACCTTTCTATGTGTTTTGTAGTATTATGCTATTACTAGGTTTAGGATGGCTCACATCGGCCATTAGAGTTTTTGTCAAAGATATAGGCGAGGTGGTTGGTTTAATTGTCCAGTTTGGTTTTTGGTTTACACCAGTATTTTGGTCTCCAGATAAAGTGCCCGAAAGATTTAGATTTATCCTGGATTTAAACCCTATGGCATACATTATTCAAGGGTTTAGAGATTCTTTAATAAATAAAGTATGGTTTTGGGATCATGGTATTGCAACTATTATCTTTATTATTATGTTATCGTTTGTTTTGTTTTTAGGAGCTTTGGCCTTTAAGAGGCTTACTCCACACTTCGGGGATGTCATCTAATGAAGAAAGGTATGGCAATAAAGTTAGATAATGTATCAAAATACTACAAGATTTATGATAGAGCTAGGGATAGGGTTAAAGAGGCATTTAGCCCATTTCGGAAAAAGTATTATAAAGAGTTTTGCGCTGTAAAGGATATAAACCTTGAAATAAAAAAAGGAGAGGTTCTCGGAATCTTTGGTTTAAATGGTGCTGGGAAGTCAACTTTATTAAAAATGATAGCAGGAGTCGTAACCCCAAGTAAAGGTCGTGTAATCACACATGGACATATCAATGCGATGCTTGAGTTAACAGGTAGTCTAAATCCAGAACTTACCGGTAGGCAAAATATAGACTTTAATTTAAGTTTAAATGGTGTTGCTGATAGTGAGAAGCCACAAGTAACTAAAAGTATAATTGATTTTGCTGAAATTGGAGATCACTTAGATCAGCCTGTCAAAAGTTATAGTAGTGGTATGGGAGCTAGATTAGGTTTTGGCATTGCTACATCTACTAAACCAGAAATATTAATTGTAGATGAGGTTTTAGCTGTAGGAGATGTAGTTTTCCAAAATAAATGTTTTATTAAAATTAGAGAGTTATTAAAGGGCGGGACTACTGTAGTTTTTGTGTCACACAACATCTCTTTAATGATAGAATTTTGTAATAGAGCGATTCTACTGTATGATAGAGAAATTCTATTTGATGGTCCATCAAGAGAGATTGCCCATTATTATCAAAAAATATTGTTCAGTAATGATAGAAATAGGACTATAGCGGAATTAAAAGGTCTTCCTATAGAATTGGCATATAAATCTGATGAAAGTAGCATCTTGTCTAATACTAATAATGAGAATGTTATTGTCGACCAGTTCTCTATTTATGACACTGAAGGTGTGGAAACTAGCTTTTTAGAAACAGGCTGTGTTTATGATATTGTAATTCATATTAAATTTAAGAAAAATTATGAGAAAGTTAGGCTTAAGCTTAATGCATCTGATATAACAGGTAAACAGCTTAACTTTCTAGATTCTGTTGCAGAAAGTTTGATATCTAATGTTTATGAGCATGATTCATATGTATTTAGAACATCCTTTAAGAATATAGTATTTATCGGAAAATACTCTATCAAGTTGGAAATTTTAGATATAACTGATAAGCGTTATTCTGTAAATTTGTTAGATCATGAGCTTGAAATAAGGTTTGAATCAGGGGTTATAGGTATGGAGCCTTTGGTAAATATAGATAAGATAGAAGCTGATATTAATAATGTTGAGAGTAAGAAATGAAATTTTCTATAGTAACAGTATCATATAATTCTGAAAAATATATTGAAGAGACTATTTTAAGTGTAATTACTCAAAGGGGTGATTTTGATATTGAATATATTCTTGTAGATGGTAAATCAAAAGATAGTACTTGTGATATTATTCAAAAGTATGTAGATAAACACAACAAAGGTGAGCTTGATATATTTTGTAATAGTCTAGATATCAAGTTTATATGTGAGAAAGATGATGGCATGTATGATGCTTTATCAAAAGGGTTGTCTATAGTAACTGGTGATATAATTGCATACATAAATTCAGATGATTTTTATTTGCCAAATGCTTTTAAAGCGATAGCTGCTGAGATGAAAAAACACAGTGAAAAAGCACAGTGGATCAATGCTAAAAATACTTGGTATAACAAGGATGGTATTATCGAAAATTCTATGCTGCCTTTGGTACCATCAAGAAAAAGAATTCTAAAAGGTATTCATGGTACGAGTTTGCCATCGATACAACAAGAGTCAACTTTCTGGACAAAGGCATTACAAGATAAAATGGATATGAAGAAGTTTGCTGAGTATAAACTAGCCGGTGACTTCTTTATGTGGCATGAGTTTGCAAAACATGCAAATTTACATATATGTAATAGTAATGTTTCGGGTTTTAGACATCATGAAACTAACAAAAGCCATGATCTAAGTGGTTATATGAACGAGTTTTATGATATCGTTGGTGGCAAGCCAAGAAAGAGTATTTTTGATTTATGGTATATTTTTATATATAAGTTTTATGTCAAATATACTTCAGATAATATGATTAGAAGACATAATGAGTATGTTAGAATATTTAGACATATAGGCTACAAGCTCAGCGAAAAACTAGGTAAGAAAAGTCACTAATATATCTTTAGGAGCTATACTTGTCAAACTCTCAAATTCAAAAAGCTAATTATCCTTTGGTTACAGTTATAACAGTTGTATATAATGCCAAAGAGCTTCTAGAAGAGACTATTTTAAGTGTATTAAACCAGACATATTCAAATATTGAGTACATTATAGTTGATGGTGGTTCTACTGATGGTACGCTTGATATTATCAAAAAATATCAAGATAAAATTTCTAAGTATATTAGCGAACCAGATCAGGGTATCTATGATGCTATGAATAAGGGTATGTCACTATCTAAAGGACAGTGGTTAAACTTTATGAATGCAGGAGATAGCTTTTATTCTAATGATGTTTTGCAAAAGGTATTTGAGCGCGAATTTTCAAAAGATGAAGCAGTCATTTATGGAAATACTGATATTGGTCATAAAATTCTAAAATACAAACCTGAACTAAATTTGAGAGATATGGCGCTAGGAATGATGTTGTGCCATCAATCTACTTTTTATAGATTAGATAAAGCAATAAAATACAGTCTTAAATACAAGATATGTGCAGATCAAGATTTTACAATGCAGTACTTTAAGCTTGGTAAAAAATCTAAATATCTAGATATGACTATTTCTAAGTATGATCTTGATGGTATATCATCACAAAACTTGAATAAGATTCTCAAAGAAAAGTTTCAAATAAGTAAATCTTATAATCTTTCATATCTGCCCGTAATCAAAAGCTATATTATTTCGCTGTTGGTTAAGCTACGCAGCTACTTTAGGGGTTACTAAAAGCTAGTATTGTTATATCATATAGTTAGATGGATTTAATTAAAGGCAAGATAGACATCATGTATGATTATGTCATAGTCACTCACATTCCAGTTTTTTATAAGGTTAACTTGTATAATCAGTTGGCTAAGAAGCTAAATATCTTTGTTATTTTCTTGGCCTCGAATACAAATGAAAAAAGAGCTGATGATTTTGTTGGTTTAGATAACGTATCTTTTGAGTATCAAGTTTTATTCTCAGGTAATTTACAACAGCGAAACTCTTCAGCAAATATCAAAAGATTAAGAAGTATCTTAAAAAGTATTCAATATAAAAAAATATTAGTAAGTGGTTGGGATTTGTGCGAGTTTTGGTATGTAATATTTGCTAATCGTAAAAACAAAAATTGTCTAGCTCTTGAGTCAACTATTAATGAAAGTAAGGCGACAGGAATACAAGCACTAATAAAAAAAATATTTCTATCGCGAATATCTAGAGTTTTTGTATCAGGCAGTCTGCATCGAGAGTTATTACTAAAACTTGGATATCGTGGCGATATGAAAATTACCAAAGGTGTTGGCATTATCAATAAACCAAGCTTTAATAAAGAAGCAAGAGAGTATCACAAAAAGTTTCTTTATGTCGGAAGGTTATCAGCAATTAAAAATTTAGAGAGATTAGTCCAAGTATTTAATAGTCTGAAAGATTATAGTCTAACTATAGTTGGTGACGGAGAGCAGAGAGAATGCTTACAAAAGATCGCTAGTAGCAATGTTGTATTTAAATCAGCAATTGATAATAAAAAACTTAAAAATGAATTTCTTAGTCACGATGTTTTTGTATTACCTAGCTTGGTTGAGCCATGGGGATTAGTAGTTGAAGAGGCATTTTATTTTGGTTTGCCTGTGATTATTAGCCAAAACTGTGGAGCTAGAGATATTGTCAGAAATAATGTAAATGGCTATTGGATAGACCCAGAGAATATTGATGAGCCAATCTCATTGATACAAGCAATTAACTCAGATAGATATCATGAGCTTATTGCTGGTGTGGAGAAATTTTCTTTAAATGCAAAGGATATTGAGCAAATTGAGGCTTATTTATGAAAATTTTGATTGTCCATAACCGCTATCAGTCAAATAATATTGGTGGCGAAGATATAGTTTATGATAATGAGTTAAAGTCTTTGCGAGAATTACATGGCGAAAATAATGTTTTGGCATATCAGGTTTCTAATGATGATATTAGCAAATTTAGCTTATTATTTGGGATATGGTTTTCACGCAAGCATTATAGAAATATTAAAAAGATAGTTAGAGATAACAATATTGATATAGTCCATGTGCATAATTTTTTCCCGTTATTAACGCCAAGTGTTTTTAAGGCTGCAAAAAAATCTGGTGCTAAAGTGGTGCATACACTTCACAATTACAGACTATGGTGTATATCTGGTATTCTGTATAGAGATGGCTATGATATATGTGAATTATGTACCAAAAGTAAATTGCCTATTTTTGGTATAAAAAATAAGTGCTACAGGAAATCGCGATTACAAAGCTTGGTTGCTCAGGCCGCATTTATTTTTTATAAGCTCTTCAGGATGTTTAAGAATATTGATTATTATTTTGTGTTAACGGATTTCCAAAGGCAAAAGATCAAAGAGCTAGGTATTCCAAGCCATAAAATTATCCTCAAACCAAATAGTATCTCTTTGGCGGTTATGGACAATCAACATATTCAAAAAATCAAACAAAACTATATTTATGTAGGTAGGCTTGAAGAATCCAAAGGTATATTTGAGCTTCTTGATACATGGAGATCTTTAGATGATAAGCTTGTGTTGACAGTGGTTGGCGATAGTCCCGATAGTGATGAGATACTCAATAAATACGCATCTAAAAATATTATTTTTAAAGGAAAATGTACTAGGGAAGAGACGCTATCTTTGATTTCACAATCGAAGTATCTAATCCAACCAGCGCTACTGTATGAAACATTTGGTTTGACGATAATAGAAGCAATGAGTTTTGGTGTTCCTGTTATTGGTTTTGATATTGGTACGCGTAGAGATTTTATCAAAAATCGAGAAAATGGCTTCATAACTACAAAAAATGACTTACAAACTACAATACAAAACTCTTATAACTATAGTAATTATGAGCTTATGAGTCAAAATGCAAAAAATACTGCAAAGCAATATCAAAATGATTATATAATAGCTAGGCAGTTAGAGATTTATAAAAATATTTTAGAAGGTTGATAGTTTGAAAGTATCGATAATTACAGTTTGTTACAACTCTGCGGAGACTATTGAAAAGACAATTCAGTCAGTAATTTCACAAAGCTATCAAGATATTGAATATATAATAATTGATGGTGGTAGTTATGATGGCACTTTGGATATATTAACAAAGTATCGCTCTAAGCTGTCAAAAGTAGTAAGCGAATCAGATGATGGTATCTATGATGCTATGAATAAAGGTATTGCTTTAGCAACTGGGGATATCATTGGTATCTTAAATAGTGATGACTGCTATAGTAATAGTGATGTTATAGAGAGTATTGTGAGCGCATTTAAGCAGAATGATAAAGATATGCTTTTTGCAGATTTGAAATTTGTTAATGAAAACAATAAAATTCTGCGTTATTACTCAGCTAAGCGTTTCACTCCAAATAGATTGAAGTTTGGAATTATGCCACCGCATCCAACACTTTTTGTCAAAAAAGATATTTATCAAAAATATGGAGTCTACCGCTTAGATTTTAAGATTGCTGCAGATTATGAAATTTTTGTAAGATTCTTGCTAGTGAATAGACTTTCGTATATGTATTTAAACAAATGTATAATTAATATGTTGGTAGGTGGTGTTAGCACTAGTAATTTGCAGAGTAAAAAGATTATTAACCAAGAAACGATGAAAGCTCTTGAGTTAAATGGTATTAATGCAAATTATTTATGTATTTCGACTAAGTATGTCACCAAAATACTAGAAATACTAAAGGGTCGACTGTTAAACTATTATAAGAAAAACTAAATTTATAAGTATGTAAGACTATTTTGGGAGATTCGTGTGGAAAAAGTAGTTATAAAAGATGTTATTAACTCTAGTGGTGTGAAGTTCGGTACTAGTGGGGTTAGAGGTTTAGTTGTAGCAATGACTGATAAAATTTGTTGGCTATATACTAAGGCTTTTATTCAGTTTTTGGAGCATAAGTACTCAATAACCAAAGGTTCAAAGATTGCTATAGCTCATGATCTGCGTGATAGTAGCCCTAGGATAACTAAGGCTGTGATTAAGGCAGTCAAAGATAGTGGCTATGAACCAGTGTACTGTGGAGAGATCCCATCTCCAGCTGTGATGCTATATGGTATAACTAATCAAATACCATCAGTTATGGTTACAGGTAGCCACATTCCAGAAGATAGAAATGGTATCAAATTTAATACTCCTTATGGAGAAGTTCTCAAAGAAGATGAGGAAATGATTGTTAGCCAAGCGATTATGGTTAATGATAATACTTTTGATAAAAATGACATGTTTTTGCAAAAAATAGAACCACCAAAAATCTGTAATCAAGCACATATGCAGTATGTAGATAGATATTTAGATTTCTTTCCGCGAAATTGCTTGTCGGGTAAGACTATTGGATTGTATGAGCATTCATCTGTAGGGCGTAAGATAGTCAAAGAAATTCTTGAAAAATTAGGTGCTAAAGTTATCTTGCTAGGATTCTCAGAAAGATTTGTATCTGTAGATACCGAAGCAATTCGACAAGAAGATGTAAAGCTTGCAAAACAGTGGGCTAGCGAGTATGAGATTGATAGTATCGTATCAACAGATGGTGATGCTGATAGACCTCTAGTTAGTGATGAGTATGGTAATTGGCTAAAAGGCGATATTCTAGGTGTATTGACAGCTAAATATCTCCAGGCGGATGTTATTGCTACTCCTGTTAGTAGTAATACTGTAGCAGAAAAGATAGGTTATTTTAGTAATGTAATTAGAACTAAAATTGGTTCGCCGTATGTAATTGCTGCAATGAATGAGCTACTTGCTAATAATCAAAGTTCTGTAGTTGGATATGAAGCAAATGGTGGATTTCTATTAGCTAGTGATATATCAAGAGATGACAAAGTCCTAAAAGCATTGGCTACAAGAGATGCTGTGATACCTATGCTTGCTGTGATGATGCTATCTATTGATGCTAATAAAACAGTTTCAGAACTTTTAGTCGATTTACCATCTCGATATACAGCTAGTAGTAAGATTGATGATTTTGCCACTGAAAAAAGCCAAGAGATTCTGAAATCAATATTAGCAGGTGAATCAGATCTTTTAGATAAAGTTATATCTGAGTATTTTGATGGTAAAAATAGCATTGAAAATATCGATACTACAGATGGTGTTAGAGTAACCTTGACTAATCAAGATATTGTCCATCTTAGACCATCAGGTAATGCACCAGAGTTAAGATGTTATACAGAAACTACTACTGAAGAATCAGCTAAGAAACTTAATCAGTGTTGTGTGGATTTGATTAATAACATTCACTAATACTAACTAATAATACTAAATTTCTATCTGAATTTAATCCTGTCGAATTAGATTTCTAAGAACGATAAAAAGATAAAAATAGGTTGGTAGATAAAAAAATGACCTAGGTTTAAATAGCACCTCTTTTCATAGTCTCGAAGAACTCTTCATTAGTTAATGAACCTTTCATTTTTTCTGTTAGGAATTCCATAGCTTGAACATCTTCCATACCACCAAGAATCTTACGCAGTACCCAAAGTTTTTGTAGTTCTTCTGGAGTTGTAAGAAGCTCTTCTCTACGCGTACCAGATCTATCAAAGCTAATAGCAGGGAATACACGGCGCTCTGCAATCTTACGATCAAGATGAAGTTCCATGTTACCAGTACCTTTGAATTCCTCAAAGATAACCTCATCCATCTTAGAGCCAGTTTCTACAAGTGCTGTTGCAATGATTGTTAAACTACCACCTTCGGCAGTATTACGCGCAGCACCAAAGAATCTCTTAGGCTTTTGCAGAGCATTTGCCTCTACACCACCTGATAGTACACGACCTGATGCTGGAGATACAGTGTTATAAGCACGAGCAAGTCTTGTGATTGAGTCAAGTAGAATTACTACATCTTGTTTGTGTTCTACTAGTCTTTTAGCTTTCTCAATTACGATTTCTGCTAACTGGACATGACGAGCTGCAGGTTCATCAAATGTAGATGCTACTACTTCACCACGCACTGAGCGTTGCATTTCTGTAACTTCCTCAGGACGCTCATCGATTAGTAGCATAATTAGGTTACATTCAGGATGGTTTTTGGCAATTGATGTTGCAATATTTTGCATCATAATTGTCTTACCAGTCTTAGGAGGAGCTACGATCAGACCACGCTGACCTTTACCAAATGGTGCAGCTAAATCAATAACTCTCGCAGTTATATCTTCGCTTGAGCCATTACCTATTTCCATAGTTAGCCTTTCTTTAGCGTATTCTGGAGTTAGGTTTTCAAATAGGATTTTTTTTCTAGCTAATTCAGGTGAATCAAAGTTAACACTGTCAATATGCTTTACTGCAAAGTATTTTTCATTATCACGAGGTGGGCGAATCTTACCAACAATACTATCACCAGTTCTTAGGTTTAACTTCCTGATAAAAGCAGGTGAAACGTAGATATCATCAGGAGATGCAAAATATGAGCTATCAGAAGATCTCAAAAAGCCATAGCCATCTTGTAGAACTTCTAAGATACCTTCGCCATATATGTCTTCGCCTTTATCGGCATGGTATTTAAGAATTGAGAAAATAAGTTCTTGTTTTCTTGCACGAAGTGATTCAAGATCTAGACTTTGAGCTATATCCATTAGCTCATTAACAGATTTATACTTTAATTCATTTAAGTTCATTTGATTCTCTATTTATAAAAAATAATATTGATCTAACTAATTATAGATATTTGTCTACGATTGAGATTAATTGAGTTTTTTGTACTACACCAACTTTAGTTTCTTTGCTTTCGCCATCTTTGAAAACCATAAGAGTAGGTGCGCCACGCACACCAAATTTCATTGCGGTTTCTTCGTTGTCATCGATATTTATTTTGCATACTTTAACCTTGTCGTCATAATGCTCAGCAACTTGCTCTAGTATTGGAGAAAGCATCTTGCAAGGACCACACCAAGGAGCCCAAAAATCTAATAATACTGGAGTATTACTATTTAATACTTCGCTTTCGAACTGGCTATCTAATATATCGATACATTTTGACATGCTTTGATTTTCCTTTAAGTTTTTTGATTCTAAAACTGATTAAGCAGAAGCTTCTGCTGTATTTTGATAATTCTATAAGAAGTTAAACTAATTGTTAGTTATTATAAACAAAAAAACTTCTTAGACAAATTTTTTTAGCTATTTTACAGATATTTTTTTATAATGGGGATAGTTATAAAAATAAGCTTTTGTTTTGTATGTCAAAGATAGTCGCAACAGTAGATTTAGGTTCAAATAGTTTTCATATGCTGATAAGTGAAATCAAGCCTGACGGCGAGGTTGTTACATTATCAAAACAAAAGCAAAAAGTACAGCTAAGAGCAGGTCTTAATAATAATCTAACAATTAGTAAAGATGCTCAAGAAAGAGCTATTGAGTGTTTGGAGTTTTTTGCTCAAGAAATTCAAAAATATAAAGTTGAGCATGTAAAAGCAGTGGGCACATATACTCTTAGAAAAGCTAAAAATAATATAAAAGGTTTTAAAAAGAAATTAGATAAAGCTTTAGGGACTAAAATTAAGATTATTTCTGGTCCGGAAGAGGCACGTCTGGTCTATGTTGGGGCTAGAGATAATCACGATGCAAAGCAAAAAACATTAGTTATAGATATTGGAGGAGGCTCCACCGAACTTGTAATTGGAAGAGGTGATAAGATATTAATTGCTCGTAGTCTAGATATGGGCTGTGTAGGTATGCAAAAGGATTACTTTAGTAATGAGAAGCTTGATTTTGCTAATTTCTATGCAGCTACTGCTATGGCAAAAGAAACACTCTCTCCTATTTTAAGTAAATATAAGAGAATTAGCTGGAGCAATGTCTTAGGTTCTTCAGGGACTATTATTGCAGTGGTCGGAATCTGCCAAGAGATTACTGGAGATTGTATTGTTACCAGAGAATTCTTAAACAATCTAATTACAATGATGATGGACAAGCGAGAGGTTGAGCATATTCGCTTTGAGGGCTTGAGAGAGGATAGAGAGAGCGTTTTGGCTGGAGGAGTAGCAATTTTGTATGCTATTTTTGATTGTCTTGGAATTTCTGAAATGAAGTTGTCTAATGGCGCAGTGCGTGAAGGTATGCTATACGAGCTTGTTAAACGTAAGTGCAAGATTGTTATAGATTAGAATAATTAAGAGCGTTAGCTAAAAATCAAAAAAGGATTTATTTAGATGAAGTATGTTCCATTGGCAGCTCGATTAAGACCTCAGAGTATTAAGGAAGTAATAGGTCAGGAGCATATACTATCAAAAAATGGATCATTAACAAAAATTTTGGCTGGTGATGGGATTTGTTCGCTAATACTATGTGGGAAACCAGGTGTTGGTAAAACTACTTTAGCTAAAATTATAGCTAGTTCTAAGCAGTTAGAATTTTTTGAGTTATCTGCAGTTGATTCTGGTGTTAAAGATGTTAAAAAAATAATCGCAGATAATCAACATTTAGGTAGTTTTGTACTATTTTTAGATGAAATTCATCGATTTAATAAATCCCAACAGGATTTACTTCTACCTTATGTTGAGTCTGGCAAAATTATTTTAATTGGAGCAACTACTGAAAATCCAACATATTACTTAAATAATGCTCTAGTTTCGCGAGTATTTATTTTACGATTGAAAAGATTGAATGTTTCAGAGACTCGTAAGCTTATTCAAAGAGCTATAACCAAGGATGAAGTATTAGCAAAACATTCTTTTGGAATAGATGATGATTTATACAATGCTATGCACAACTATAGTGAAGGGGATTGTCGTAAAATTTTAAACTTACTTGAGAGGATGTTTTTAATTAGTGATAGAGCTGACAGGATTGATCTTGATAAGGATCTTTTTGATCAAGCTGTTGGGGAGGCTTCGAGAGATTTTCACCGTGAAGGTAAGGAGTTCTATGAGCAGCTATCGGCTTTTCACAAGTCTGTCAGAGGTACAGATCCTGATGCGGCTGTATTTTGGTTGAGTGTAATGTTAGATAATAGTGCTGATCCTCTAGTTATCGCAAGAAGAATGTTGTGTATAGCTTCAGAAGATATCGGTAATGCTGATCCTCAGGCTTTGAGAGTTGCCATAGATGCTTGGAATGCTTATGAAAAGTTGGGTATGCCAGAGGGAAGGTTGGTTTTGTCGCAGGCTGCTATATATTTAGCTGTAGCACCTAAAAGTAATGCTTGCTATAAGGCGCTAGCAGATGCCCAGCAGATTGTTAAAAGTTTGGGTGATATTGAAGTTCCTCAGCATCTTAAGAACTATAAAGATAGTGATTATTTATATCCACATAATTATCCAAATGCTTATGTAGTACAGCAATATTTGCCAAAAAATATTAGTCAAACTTTTTATACTCCAACTACAGCTGGTTTTGAGTCGAAGATAAAAGTGAAGTTAGATAGTATAAACAAAATCAAGAAGTTATAATTAAGCTATTAAAATTCTATATTTGTATGTTATAATCTTTGGAATTAAATTATATCTAATAAAATTATAACTAGGTTTTATACTGCTATGGCATTGGAAAATTTACTACATCCTACTAATATTAAAATTGATGAATATGCGAAAAATGCTACTAAGTTTTCTTTTGAAGCTCTAGAGAGAGGTGTTGGCTATACACTTGGCTACGCACTTAAGCAGACTATGCTTTATTCTATACATGGTGCATGTGTCACTAGTGTTAAGATTAATGATGGAAAAGTTACTTCATTGGAAGATGTGATTCCGTGTGATGAGACTGTTGCTGATATTATCTTAAATGTTAAATCACTGCCTGTGACTTTAGCAGAAGGTGTTGATACAGGGGTAATTACTTTTGAGCTATCTGGTTCAGAAGAAGAAGTCTTTTCAGAAGAAGCTAAGTTATCCGAAGGTTTAGCAATTACTGAAGAAGTTTTTATCTGTAGCTACAATGGTGGCAAAAAACTTAAGATCGAAGCTAAAGTAGAAAAGGGTATTGGCTACAGACAAGCACAAGAGAACTTCAAAGATGGTGAATTTCTTTTAGATGCTACTTTTTCTCCAGTGTCGTTCTGTGATTATGAGATCAAAGATGCCCGTGTAGGTAGACGTACAGATCTAGATAGGCTTGAACTTAATATCAAGACAAATGGTAATGTCAGTTGTGAAGAAGCTCTAAGAATAGCTGCTACAAAAATACAAAATCAATTAAGAAATATCGTTGATATTGAAGAAATAAATAAAGGGATTTTTGTAGAAGATCCTACTAAAGATATAAATCCTCTTTTATTGAAGCATGTTGAAGAGTTAAACCTTACAGCAAGATCTTCAAACTGTCTAAAAGCTGTGAATATCAGATTGATTGGTGAACTTGTACAAAAGACAGAAAATGAGCTTCTTAAAGCACCAAATTTTGGTAAGAAATCGTTGACAGAAATCAAAGATAAATTATCAGAACTTGGTTTATCTTTGGGTACAATGATTGATAATTGGCCTGAAGATCTGTAATATATAAGAACTACTCTTGCCGGAGTGGTGAAATTGGTAGACGCGCCGGATTCAAAATCCGGTTCTGGAAACAGAGTGCCGGTTCGAGTCCGGCCTCCGGCACCACCTTATTATAAGTGTTCGACTTATACTCTCATAATGTTCCTATCTCATAAATTTTATATACAAAAGAGAATTAGTGCATGAAAAAACCTAACTTTAATATTGTAGTAATTGCGATTATAACTATTATGGGTATGGATCTTATTGATACAACTGTTATGAATAATATCTTACCTAAGATAGCAGAAAGCCTTCATACAACACCTGAATTTCTAAAGATGGGTATCAGTATTTATATGATTGTTATGGGCATGTTTCTGCCTCTTAGTTCATGGATGGCTGAGAAGATTGGCTTTAGATATACTTTAATGTTTGCAGCATCTGGTTTTGGATTATTTTCATTACTATCTGGATTAGCAATGACTGATACTTAGCTTTTTACATTTAGAGCAATTCAAGGCTTGTTTGCAGCATTTTCAGCACCTGTAGCAATGCTTGCTTATCTAAAGCTTTCGGAGAATATGCTCGAGGGAACAGCTACATTATCTAACTATACTTTGATAATGGCAATATCTGGGCAAATTATAGGTGGTATTTTTGCATCTATATCACCAGAATCATGGCGTTTAGCATTTGTGATGCAAGTACCATTTGCCTGTTTTGCAGTTGTTGCTATATATAAATATTTTCCACAACAAATATCGAATAATCAAAAGCAGAGAATTGATTTTGTTGGTCTTTGTCTGTTAGGTTTTTCAATATCTGCACTCTTTATATTAAGTGAAATTCTCTTAAAAGACATTGATGTGTCAATTAAAATATATCTTGGTATATGTGTAGCTTTATCGATTTTTTTATATGCTATTACATACAGAAAAATCAGAAATCCAATAATTGACTTAAGTATTTTTAGTAATAAAAATTTTACGATAGCTTTTGTTTCAAACTTTTTGTGTAGACTAACAACTTATTGGGTGTTCTTTGCTTCGCCGGTTGTTTTATATCATCTTAGTCATTTGAATACGATATACATATCTATTATGTCAGTGTGTTTGATGATTGGTACTATTGTTTCTAAAAAAAAACTGCCAAACAAGTAGTTTATTTATATGGCTATAGAACATGTATGGTGTTAGGTTTGCTTGGTGTATCTTCAGTGATGTTAATCTCAATTTTATTTGATATTCACTATAATTATATTACATTCTGTGCTGTTGCTATGGGATATGGATTTGTACTGGGTATGTATCAAACCTCATCAAATGCAGTAATGTATGCAGTAGCTGATAAAGATAAGTTAGATAGTGTAAACACTCTTAAAAGCTCTGGCAATATGATTTCGTCAGCATTTGCTTTGACTATTTTTACTATAACTTATGATATTTATTATAAATATGATATTAGCCACCATTGGTTAGATAGATTTTTAAATGTTTTTACCCAAACTTATTATCATATTGTAGTTACAGCGGCACTGGCACAGATTGTTTTGGTTGCATGGATAATTTTAAAAATGGATAATATCAAAGAAACTCTTCAAAAAAAGCCTTGCTTGATAAATAGTTTTTGTATCATCAATAATTTATAATGGGGACAGTGATTAACTAACTCAAATATAGTAGATTATGATAATAGATTCACACTGTCATTTAAATTACCTAAAATTAGATGATATAAACCTTGAGAAGGTTATTAATAATGCAAAAACCGCTGGTATTGAAAAGATTGTTTCAATAGCTGTCGCATGGGATGAAATAGCTGATATAGAACAAATCGCAGAAAATTTTGATAATGTATATCATTCGGTAGGAGTCCATCCTGGCGAGCTTGATACGTACCAACCAAGTGTTGATGATATCATAGCGCGTTCACAACATAATAAATGTGTTGCTATAGGCGAGACTGGTTTAGATTATTACTATAATGGTAGTGATACTAGAGAAGCTCAGATAAATAAATTTGTAAATCATATACAAGCGGCAAACGAGGTTAATAAACCTGTTATTATCCATACAAGATCAGCAAAACAAGATACACTTGATATATTAAAAAGTGAAAACGTAGAGAAGTGTGGAGGAATATTACATTGCTTCACAGAAGATTATGATATGGCAAAAAAAGCCTTAGATATGGGTATGTATATATCATTTTCTGGTATCTTGACCTTCAAAAATGCTAAAGATATTCAAGAAACTGCCAAGAAATTACCTCTTGATAGAATATTGATTGAAACAGATGCACCTTATCTGACCCCAGCACCTTTGCGAGGCAAGCCAAATTATCCAGAGTATGTGAAGTATGTAGCACAGTTTTTGGCTGATCTGAAATGTATCTCGTATGATGAGGTTGCTAAGCAAACCTACAAAAATACCTGTGAGGTCTTTAAACTATAAGAGCATAACTTATGAAAAAAGGTATAAATCTATTCGATGTAATTCCTAATACATCTAATGAAGAGATTTTTATAGATCTTCTGAAAAATGATAATACTCACATAGAAAAGATTATATCTTATGGTCAGGTTACGCCTATGGATGAACCATATATCCAGAGTCATGATGAATGGGTTGTTGTACTTAAGGGTATGGCAAAGCTTAGGTTAGATAATAATGATTATATTTTGGATGAAGGAGAGCATTTATTTATTCCTAAAAATACTAAGCACTGGGTTACATATACAGAAAATCCGACTATTTGGCTAGTAATTCATTTAAAGAGGTAATACATTTTGGTGCATTTTTTTTCTGAGCATTTTTATTTTTTGTGTATATTTATTGTGGCTATGGGTTTTTTAGCAAGCTTTATAGATGCTATAGCTGGAGGTGGAGGGTTGATAAGTATACCAGCTCTAAGTATGACGGGTTTGCCAATTGTGACAGTACTTGGCACAAACAAGCTTCAGGCTAGTATTGGTACTGCTATGGCAGTGTTGAAATATTATAAAAGTGGCTTAATTAGCATCAAAACAGTTTTAAGAGGACTTATAGCTGGATTTATTGGTGCTTGTTTAGGTACTATATTAACTTTGGTTATTCATAATGATTTTATGAATACTTTAGTTCCTGTTCTATTAATAGTAGTTTTTATTTTTAGTATTTTGAATAAAAATTTAGGTGTTAATCAAGGTAAAAAAAGAATGTCAGAGATGGCTTTTTTTACAATATTTGGTTTTATATTAGGTGCCTATGATGGTTTTTTTGGTCCAGGAACAGGTAATTTCTGGATTATTACTATAGTTTATTTTCTTGGTTATACATTTTTACAAGCATCAGGATACGCAAAGGTTCTTAATCTAAAAAGTAATCTATTTTCTTTAGCTGTATTTGCATTGTCTGGTCAGGTAAATATAGCATTTGGATTGCTGATGGCGGTTGGTAGTTTCTTTGGTGGGATTGTCGGTTCAAGAATGGTTATACTCAAAGGATCTAAGTTAGTTAGGCCAATATTCATAGTTGTTGTAGGAGCTAGTATTTTACTAATGATTAAAAGTAACTATTTTTCTTAATCGAGTTCATTACGGTATCTATTTAAATAAATTTTAATGTTAAAAGACTTTCTGCGATGTTATAATATGTAAATATTTTTCTAAATAATTAATTATTATGGATAATCAAAACGCGTTAGAAATAAAGAATCTTACCAAAGTTTATAAGGGTGGTTTAAAAGCGGTTGATGACATTAGCTTTGAAGTTAAAAAAGGTGATTTCTTTGCTCTTTTAGGACCTAATGGAGCCGGTAAGTCAACAACTCTAGGAATGATATCATCACTTGTAAACAAAACTTCAGGGCAAATAAAAATCTTTGGATATGATATCGATAAAGATTATATCCAAGCGAGAAAGCATCTAGGTGTGATGGCTCAAGAGATAAATCTAAATATCTTTGAGAAGCCTATGGATATTTTAGTTACACAAGCAGGCTTTTTTGGCATCTCTAAAAAAGAAGCTATACCTTATGCTGAAGAGCTCTTAAAGAAAGTAGATCTTTATGAGAAAAGAAATACTCAAGTCAGATTTTTATCTGGTGGCATGAAAAGACGATTAATGGTTGTTCGAGCTCTTATACATAAACCTAAACTTCTTATCCTTGATGAGCCAACAGCAGGTGTTGATGTTGAGCTTAGAAACTCACTGTGGGAAATGATTTCAGAGTTTCACAAAGAAGGTTTGACAATTATCCTTACAACACATTATTTAGAAGAAGCTGAGTCAATGTGTAAACATATCGCACTAATTCATAAAGGTAAATTATGTGTTAATACTGATATGAAGACTTTTTTAAAGTCAGCTGATAAGCATACTTATATTTTTGATCTTAAAGAAAAGTGTCAGCATGAGTTGAAATTAGATCTTGGTGAAGTTAAAAAAATAGATGACTATACAATCGAGGTCGAAGTTACTAAGGGTGTGGTGCTTAATAAGATATTTGCTGAATTATCAAGTAAATATGATTTGGATGTTTTAGATGTACGTTCAAAAGAAGCAAAGCTAGAAAAGCTATTTATAGAAGTAGCTAGAAATAAGTAGGTGATTTTATGAGTTTAAGAGATTTTTGGATAACATATATCACGATTTTTAACCGTGAATGTAAAAGAGTTTTTAGAATTTGGCCGCAGACATTATTACCATCTGTAATTACAATAATTTTATATTTTTTGATATTTGGTAAGGTTGTAGGCTCACGTATAGGTATGATGGACGATGGTATTACCTATATGCAGTATATCACTCCTGGCTTGATAATAATGGCAGTGATTCAAAACTCATATGGTAATGTAGTTAGCTCTTTCTTTGGCATCCGATTTAGTAAGGCTCTCGAAGAGCTATTGGTATCTCCTGTTAGTAATCATGTGATTGTGCTTGGATATATTTCTGGTGGTATTTTTAGAGGTTTTTTAGTCGGTATATTTGTTAGTATTGCAGCATTTCTATTAGGTGGATTTAGTGTTATTCATAGTGTACCTTTAGTATTGGCTGGATTTATATTTTGTGGAGCATTATTCTCACTTGGTGGATTAATAAATGCGATATTCTCACAAAAGTTTGATGATACTACGATATTCCCTACATTTATTCTAACTCCACTAATATACTTAGGTGGGGTGTTTTATAATATAAATAATCTTACTGGGTTTTGGCATTTCATTTCATCATGTAATCCATTATTTTATATAGTTGATTTTGTAAGATTTGGATTTTTGGGAGTTTCTACAGTTAATCCGTACTATGCATTTGGAGCGATAGTGGCTTTTACATTTATACTATATTACGCTTGTTGGTATTTGTTAGATAAGGGTATTAGATGCTAGATTGTATTCTGAAAGTTTTAAATAGTTGAAAGAGAGTTCCAAATATAGTTTATTAGGTTTTGACGAAACTAAAATAAACGATAAGGAACTAAAAAATGCCAAAGCACTTAACTCTTTCAAATAGATATTGTATAGAAGAATTACTTAAATTAGGATACCAAACATCTCAAATAGCCAATAAAATTGGCTATAGTGAAAGAGCTATAAAAAAGGAACTTAATCGCACTAGTATAAATAGTGACTATAATGCTGAGATAG
>NZ_WBSX01000030.1 GCF_009823375.1 Francisella noatunensis subsp. noatunensis
TAGCTTTTTAACTTTACAGGATAGCTTATGATTATTTGAAGTTCTGCGGCTTTGATATAGCTTCTGTGCTATCTCAGCATTATAGTCACTATTTATACTAGTGCGATTAAGTTCCTTTTTTATAGCTCTTTCACTATAGCCAATTTTATTGGCTATTTGAGATGTTTGGTATCCTAATTTAAGTAATTCTTCTATACAATATCTATTTGAAAGAGTTAAGTGCTTTGGCATTTTTTAGTTCCTTATCGTTTATTTTAGTTTCGTCAAAACCTAATAAACTATATTTGGAACTCTCTTTCAACTATTTAAAACTTTCAGAATACAATCTAGCATTTGTTATAATTTTCACAGTTTAAAATAATTAAAGATAAATATGAAATATACAAAACTACGTAAAACTAATATTGATATAAGTAGAATCTGCCTTGGAACTATGACTTGGGGGGCACAAAATACTCAGGATCAGGGTTTTGAACAAATGGATTACGCTCTTTCTCAAGGAGTTAATTTTTGGGACACTGCTGAGCTATATGCTGTTCCACCAACACCTGATACTTATGGTAAGACAGAGGAAATTATTGGTAACTGGTTTAGCTCAAGGCAAAAAAGACAGGATGTTATACTAGCTACGAAATTCTCGCCTATTCCTTGGGCTAGAAATGAGGAAAATCCTCAGATAAATCGTGAAAATATTATTTCAGCTGTTGATAATAGCCTTAGAAGATTAAAAACCGACTATATCGATTTATATCAATCTCACTGGACTGTAAAATAGACCGAACTATCATTTTGCAGATTGGTGGTCATTTGAACCAGCTCAGGGAGCTAATGCTAAACAACAAATACAAGATAATATTCTCGAAACACTTAAAGCATGTGATGAACTTATTAAAGCTGGGAAAATTAGACATATTGGATTATCAAATGATTCGGCTTGGGGTATAAATCAATTTATTAACTTAGCAGAAAAACATAATCTACCAAGAATAGTTAGTTTACAAAATGAATATAACCTACTTAGAAGAAGAGACGAGACTGATGTAATGGAAACGTGTGCTATTGAAGATATATCTTATCTGGCATGGTCACCACTACAAATGGGAATTTTAAGTGGTAAATATTTAGATGGTAATATCCCAGCTGGAAGTAGAATGTCTGATGAGGTTATGGGATCACCTGAGCAGAAAGCTCGATTTGCAACTAGACAAAATGCTACAGTTGACTTAGCAGTTAAAGAATATCTAGAAATTGCTAAGAAACATAATTTAGATATTTGTCAAATGGCTATAGCTTTCACAGTTAGAAAAGAATATATGAGCTCTAGTATAATTGGGGCAACTACTATGCAACAACTAAAGACTAATATTGATGCTATAAATCTTGAGTTATCAGCTGAAGTATTAGCAGATATCGAAAAAGTTAGAAGAAAATACCCAATACCGTTCTAATGCAGGTTCAAAACATTGTCCAAAAAAATCTTCCTAATATTAATATGGTTAAGTGCAGTAGTATACTCGCATGATAAATACTTCACTTTCAGCATTTTCTATACCATTGATAAATCAATATGGATTTTCTAGTATTGACATTGCTTTTGCTATATCAATATACAGCATCGCAATGCTAATTATGAAGATACCCGTTGGAATTATAGTTGATAGATATGGTATTGATATCCCTGTAATGATTGCGATGTCAATAGTTCTAGTTGGAACTATAATTTTTGCGTTTCCTACTAACTCAGCAACTCTACTGACTTCACGATTTATTATAGGTGTTGGTACAGCTTTTGCTATGATGAGTGCATATAGACTGACAAGTATTATTCTTAGTAAGCGTCTATTTGCAATTGCAACAGGTTTTATTTATTTTTTTGGCTCGCTAGCAGTTTCTATTTCAAGAGCGCCACTAAATTATGCTGTTAAGCAATACAATTATACTTATATAGTTTTGATATTAGCAAGTTTAATGCTTGTTATATTGATGCTCTACTCTATCAGCAGATTTAAATATGGTAGGATTCCTAGAAGCGATGATATCAAATCATTTAGTGATTATTTTGCTGGCGTGAAGGATATTTTCAAAGATAGACAAATAATCTTTACGATACTTTATGCTAGTCTTTTTACTTGTGTATTTTTTAATACTATTGGCTATTGGGGGGAAATACCATCTTATTAAACACTAAATTAGCTAGCCAACAAGCCGGTTTAATAGGTAATAGCATTTGCGTCACTTGCTTCTGGTATTGCTTCAATCATTGTTGGTTTGATTATTGCTACTCAACTACTCAAAAGAAGTCATATCTTTATTTTTACATCGCTAGCTAGTATTTCAGTCATTATGATCTTTTATACAGATATCACAAATATTAATATACTTAGTTTAGCTGCGTTGTTTTTTGGAGTTAGTTTTGGTTTTACAGGTATAGTTTTTGATACTGCAAATAAACGTAAGCAAAGTTATCTTGTCAGCATATTATCACTACTATTTTTGGTTGAATATGTCTTAAATAGTATTATAAATCCACTAGCTGCCTATATTCAAAAAGCTTTCGTAGATTTTGGGTTTGCTACTTTTTTGAGTTATAAAATAGCTTATGGATTATTTTTTGGGTTACTAATTATTGCTAATATTTTAAGCTTTTATATAAAACCTCAAAAAATATAATCAAAGAGCTAAAAAATTCTTTAAAGTTAATAAACCATATTCGGTCAAATATGCCTCTGGATGATATTGAACACCAAAAATATTTGCCTTTTGATGAGCAAAAGCCATAATTTCATCACTATCGGTTGAGGCTAAAGTAATCAACGGCTCTTTAATATCATCAACAATTAAAGAATGATAACGTGTTACAGCAAATTTTAGTGGATGATCTTTGTATAGTACAGATGATTTAATTTGTTTAATCTTAGATAGTTTACCATGGTGTATTTGCTTAGTTTTTATGGTTTTTGCTCCATAATATTGAGCAATAAGCTGATGACCTAAACATATTCCTAATAAAGGCAAATTATTTTGCTGACAATACTCAATGATTGTATAGATATTTTTAAGCTCATCTGGATGACCTGGTCCTGGTCCAATAATAATATGAGAATATTGCTCAATATTATCAATTTGCTCATCAGTTTTTACCATTGATACTTGATAGCCAAGATAAGTTATATAATCAACAATTGTATTACTAAAAGAATCATAATGATCAATATATAAAACCATACTAAATCTCCAAATACGCTAGTATCAAGCCTCTGACACTATTAATAAGATATATTTTATTAGCTGTTTTTAGATCATTTAAATTTAGGCTTTTGGATTGCAGTTTGCCTTGAGAAATTAAAGATTTTCTTGCAACACCTGCTAAGACACCATCTTCTAATTTTGGTGTGTAAAGTTTATCATTTTTCTCAATAACTATATTATGAAACCTAGCTTCAGTAATATTATCTTTTTCATTAAGATAAATAAGCTCACAATTATCGTCATGAATATATTTGTGATGCATTTGAGTATAAAAACCTCGTGTCGAACTATGTGTAGTTTTGTGCTGAAATAATTTATTAGCTGAACTTATTTTCTCAGGACAAACTATTAGCTTAATAGCTTGTTGGTTTGTGGTATTAATTTCAGTATGCTCGATATTTATAGACTTATCATAATGATATTCTAAACGGATTTTATACTCTTTATCATCAGTTAATTGCTCTACATAGTCATATAGTTGATCTCTAATCTTGCAAATATCAACATCAAAGAATAATTGCCTAGCAGAGTTTTCAAACCTTTCTAAATGTAACTCTAAATTTCTAAATTTATTATGGTAATAAATACTTTCAATTAAGCAAAAATCTGGCTGATAAATTTGGAGTATAAAGTTTATCTTGGTATTCATTTCTTGCCATTCTGGCTGTACATCTGAATAAACAGTAACACCTCCACCTACACCAATCTGTAAGTTATCACGATATTTTTGAATAGTCCGAATAGCAACATTAAAACACATATCATTATTTGGCATAATATAGCCAATGCTTCCGGTATAAACTCCCCTTTTACCTTTTTCTATTTGTTTGATTAGTTCCATAGTTCGTTTTTTAGGTGCTCCTGTAATCGAACCACACGGAAATAAGCCATCTAAAAGCTTTCTAAAAGATATTTGTTTATCTACTTTTGCTGAGATTTGTGAAGTCATTTGCAATAGTTTTTTGTATTTCTCTATTGAGAAAAGCTTATCCACTTTCACAGTATGAGTATTTGCAATAGCAGATAAATCATTACGCAAAAGATCAACAATTATTAAGTTCTCTGCCCTATTCTTATCACATGATGATAATTCTTGATATATCTTTTGATCTTCTAAATTATTACCTGTCAATTTTGCTGTACCCTTCATTGGTTTGACAAGCAAATTATGAGCTTCTTTCTTAAAGAAAAGTTCAGGCGAAATTGATATTATATTTGGGTTTAAAAATGGTAAATATGCAGCATATTTAACTGATTGTTGTCGTTTAAGTTTAGTGTATAGATCATAACTGCTAATCCTTGTAGTAGCTAAGATATTTTTAGTTAAGTTAATCTGATAGCTTTCACCATTGATAAGGGCTTGTTGAACTTTATCAAAGCTTTTTTGATAATCTGCAAAGTTAAGACTATCTATCATTAGATCTATATTTTTATCTGAAATTAAACTATCTGGAATTTCATTTGAGTAATTACTAAAAGCGACAAAATGAAGTAATTTAGTATCATCAGAATCGCATAAATCATAAAGGTTGTTATTAATGTAATAACTGGCTTCATAACTTAAATATCCAACTAGATATAAACCTTGATGTTGCAGTTCTTCCAATTGCCCAAAAGCTAACTCAAGTGATTCTTTATCGTTAGCTATAACCTCAGCAACTGGATTGTAAAAATAATAACTTTGGTTATTCGTTAAAGTATCTTCAAGAATTGCAAATTGTGGTAATTGGGTATTCTCATGATTAATCATTTCTTTTAGTTTTTTTCTATCAGTCTTGCCAGTTGTAGTGGCTGGAATTTCATCAATATAAATAATTCCATCTAATTTTTTGTATTCAGCTATGTAATTGCATAGCTTATTATTTATAAATTCTAAAGAGTACTGCTGCGATGCCACCAAATATGCCCAAACAGTTTCTCCCCATATTTTATCTATTTTAGAAATAACTATACAATTATCAATATTTGGTATTTTTAAAATTGCAGTTTCTAACTCAATTGGAGATATATTGGAACCACCTTTTATAATTATATCCTTATAACGCCCATAAAAACTAAGCTCATAACTTTGAGCATCGAAACTACCTATATCTCCAGTTTCTAACCACTCAGTTTGAATATTTAGAGGTAACATATTATTTTTGATGAAGATTTTACCATAGTCACTATTTTTGAATTTAACTATTTTTACTTGAGTATCTGCAAAGATTTTAACTTTATTAACCGTCTTAGTAGACACATTTTGACCATATCCAAAAACCTCTGTCATACCTAAACCATTCAGTAATGGTATACCAAACTTATTTTCAACTTCATTTGCTAAACTTTCGCTGACTATATCACCAGCCACACCTAGATAGCGTAGATTATGGTTATTATTAATATTTTGCTCTAATAGAAAATGATACATTGTCGGTAACAATGCTAAGGCTGTTACATTATTTTGGTTAATAATCTCTGCTATTAATCTCGCATCAAATTCACGGATAATTGTTATATTTAATCCCATAGCTAATGCTGGTAAGATTTGATAAGAAAAAGCAAAAGCATGATTTATTGATAATGCCACTAATAAGTGATCATTTTGTTTAAGGCCTAAATCATTAATTCTATCATTAGCATAATTGATTATTTGATTAATATCGTGAAGATGCTTTTGATAAAATCCTGTTGTTCCAGAACTTACATGCGCTGTTAGAGATTTAGCGTAAATTGTATAATCTTGCGTATATTCAAGACTTTCAAAAAACGATGTCGGATTTTCTATGTATAATATATTTACTTCAAGATTAGATATTTTATCTGTGATAAATAAACTATCATCTTCAATTATCGCTGCTAGCTCATTATCAATCAATCTTGGATTGATTGGCACAAAAATATCTATATTTGCTATCCAACTAGCTATATACAAGCTTACAGATAATGGCGAGTTTTTTAGATTTGAGTATATTTTTCTATAACCACAAGATTCTAAGAATCTAGCTAAACTATATGACTTTTGCAAAATTTCGTAATAGCTATACCTTATGTTATCGAAATATATATAAGTGCTTTTACCATATTTATTTATATTTGCTAAAAAATCTCTAAGTTGGTGCATATTTACGGACAATAAGTTATCTAAGCATTTGCCAATATGATATATTAAATAACAAAATTTACTCTAATTTATCTAACAAAATGAAACAATCTCTGTTTTTATCTGATATGGAAATATATGTAAGTCTTGGTTGCTCTGAAGAGGAAAGATCCCACAAACAAATGATAACGCTTGATCTAGAGCTAGAATTTAGCCAAAACTATAGCGCAAGTAATTCTGATAATCTTGAAGAAACCATTTGCTATTATACTCTGAGAAATAATATTCAACGCTTTTGTGATAACATTAGCTGTAATCTTATAGAGTACTTAGCTAAGCAAATTTATCTGTTTATTGGAGAAAAACATAGAGATATAACAATCAAATACTTGAAACTTAACAAAAAGCCCCCAGTTTCACAGATAGGTTCTGCTTCTTTTATTATTAGGAATTAATGTGCAATATATTATAGGAATTGGAACAAATATTGGTTTCACTATACAGAATATTCATCTTGTGTTAGATGCTCTAGCATCACACCAAAGTATTAGAATTATTAGAAAAGCTAGCTTATACAGTAGCAAAGCATTACTTAAAGAAAATGCTCCTAAAGAATGGGATATTACATTTTTGAATACTGCTGTTAAAATTAGTACTCATCTTAAACCTCAAGATTTGTTGATAGTTTTAAAAGATATAGAAGAAAAAATTGGTAGAGATCTTAATGCTCCGGTTTGGTCTCCTAGGCTTATTGATTTAGATATACTATCAGCTGAGGATTTAGTAGTAGATACAGCTAAACTTACAATTCCTCACAAAGAATTAATAAACCGTAGTTTTGCTCTAGCTCCATTACTAGAACTATCCAAAGGTTGGCACCATCCAAAATATGTTGAATGGAATCTAAGCCTAAGACTAAAAGAGCTAGAACCAATTGAAAAACTTAATCAAACACTATCAAATACAATGCGTATGGGTATAGTTAACTTATCAGATCAGTCTTTTTCAGACGGAGGTTTTGATGATACTCAGCGTAAATCAAATTTTATTGAGGTAATAAATAATGGTGCTGAAATTATTGATATTGGTGCTGAATCGACCAAGCCTAATGCTACTGCTACTAGTGTAGATGAAGAGTTTAATAAATTAGATGAGTTCTTAGAATATCTTAAAGAACAACTTAATGATTTGAATTATAAACCTCTTGTAAGTATTGATACACGTAGATTTGAAGTCATGAGTAAAATCTTAGAAAAACATCATGATATCATCTGGATGATAAATGATGTTGAATGTAATGATATTGAGAAAAAAGCTCAACTTATAGCTAAATATAAAAAGAAATATGTAATAACTCATAATTTAGGCATCACAGATAGAAACCAGTATTTAGATAAAGAAGACGCTATAGATAATGTATGTGAGTTTATTGAGAACAAAAAACAAATTCTCCTAAACCATGGTGTAGAGCAACAAAATATATACTTTGATGTAGGCTTTGGTTTTGGTAAAAAAGCAGATACTGCAAAATATTTATTAGAGAATATTGTTAATATAAAACAAAAACCAAATCTAAAAGCACTAGTTGGACATTCACGTAAACCATCTGTATTAGGTATTCCTAAAGATAGTCACATCAGTACTTTAGATAGTGCTACAAAAGAACTTTCAAGAAAATTAGAAAAACTCAATATTGATATTATAAGAGTACATAAAATTTAGTAAGGAAAAATTATGCCATACCATCCAGCATTAGAGTCGCTATTAGATACTCCTGAAGTAAGAAAAATAAAAAAATTAGATTTAAGAGATCAGCGTAAGATATTTGCAGATCTTTCAATAGCACAAATCAAGCGCCTACCTCGCCCTGATATTATCGAAGAAGATATTAAGTTAGAAAATGATACTATATTAAGGCACTATAAACCTAAAAAAGCATCTGATAAAGCTGTACTTTTTATTCATGGCGGTGGTTGGTGTTTGAGCTCTATAGATACTTATGATCACGTATGTAGATACTTATGTGATCAAGGTAATTTAAATATTTTCTCATTAGAGTATGGCTTAGGCCCTGAACATAAATATCCCACAGCTGTTAATCATGCGCTATATGCTTATGACTGGCTTTATGAAAATATTACTAAGTTTAATTTATCTACTGAAAATATATTTGTAATGGGAGATAGTGCTGGTGGAAATCTTGTAACTATAATATGCCATGAACGTCAAGAAAATATGCCAAAAGCACAAATTTTGGTTTATCCTGCTGTTGACATGTATACTAAATATGACAGCAATACTAAATTTGATGAGTATAAATATCACCTAACTACTGAATGGTGTGAGCTATTTCTAAAAGGATATATAGGTGAAGATATAATGTCCGAGCCTAAAAAACTTAGACAACCTACAATATCTCCATTATTTTATAAAGATACAAAACAACCAGATACGCTAATTATAGCAGCTACTCATGATATCCTTATAGATGGGATTTATGCTTATGAAGAGAAGCTAAAACAACAAGGTACTTATGTTGGAACTCACTATGATGATGAAATGTATCATGGTTTTATGGGGAGGCTTGGCGTAGTTCCATTTGAAAATCCTAAAATAGCTTTAGACAAAATGATTGAGTTTATAAATAAACGATAGATATTGGTTAGATATATGACTCAAATTTTAAAAACTGATAAAAAACCTGGCGAAAAATCAGAAGAACTTATTAAAAAATTTAATGATTTGCCTGCTTTTGTTGCAACTGGTGGGGAGATAGTTTTTGTCTCGAATGACTTTTTGGAAGTACATCTAAGATTTAACTTAACAGAAAATACCAAAAACTATCATGGTACTGGTTTTGGTGGAGCTATATACTCATCGCTAGATCCAATTTATCCATTACAGTTATGTAATATTCTTGGTGATGATTATGTAGTTTGGGATTTATCAGCAAATATTGATTATCTTAGACCAATTACGCATCATGTTTATGCAAGATTTCTACTCTCACAAGAAATTATCGATAAAATAAAACAAGATGTTATAACTAAAAATAAATCTGTAATTAGCTTACCAGTCTGCTATGAAGATACTGATAATAACATCTATGCTGAAGCAACCAAAACCATATATATTGCCGATAGAGAGTATTTTAATAATCGTAAAAAATAACTTAGCTAAATGCATTTAATATAGACTGTCTTGTTGCGTTCTTTAATAACTCAATTTCTTGTTGTGTACTATTTAGTGGTGGTAGCCAATAGATAGTATTTCCTAATGGTCTTAATAATGCACCTAATTTTATAGCTTCTCGATAGACATCTAAGCCAGCTCTTTTTTTATCAATATTTAAATCTGCTGCTATAACAGCTCCAATACCTCTAATATTTTTTATAATCGGTAATTGCTCTTGTAGTTCAAGAAAAGATTCACCAAATTGTTCTTCAAGATCCTTAACATTGTTAAGTATATGTTCTTCTTCAAATATATCCAATACTGCATTTGCTACTACAGCTCCTAAAACATTACCACTATGAGTATGTGAATGTAAAAATGCTCTAGTTAACTCATCATCATAAAACATCTCATAATACTGATTTTTTGTCAAAACAATACTAAAGGGTATAATCCCAGAGGTTAGTCCCTTTGATACACACAAAAAATCAGGCTTAATATCAAGATATTCATAAGCAAAAAATTTACCCAGTCGCCCTACTCCGGTCATTATTTCATCAAAAATAATATAAACATTATTTTTCTTACACCACCTACAAAGTCTATTTAAGTAATCTTTACTATAAATCAACATACCTCCTGCACCTTGACAGATTGGCTCTACTATTAAAGCATTAATAAATTCTTTGTGTTGCTCAAGATATTGTTGTGACTTATTCCAATATCCTTCAGCATTTGACCATAGTGGATCACTTTTACCAGTAACATAAGGAATATTTTTTAATTTTAAACTATCAAATAATAATGGCTTATACGGATCAGAGTATAAACCACAATCACTAACACTCATAGTTGCTAATGTCTCACCATGATATGAGTTTTCAAGACAAACAAACTTAGTCTTTTTAGTTTGATTTTGAAAACTTCTAAGATGTGTTGTCATTTTTAGAGCTATCTCTACAGCACAGGATCCATCACTTGCGTATAAACTTTTATCCATACCTGTCAAATTACAGATTCTTTGACTAAAACTATCTATTTCATCATTTGTAGTATTTGCAAATATCGTATGCTCATATTTATCTAGTTGTGTCTTAAGCTTATCTATTATGTATGGGTGTCTATGCCCAAGAGATTTACACCACCAACTTGATGTAACATCAAAAAGCTTTCTATTATCTTTAGTGTAGATATACCTACCTTCTGTTTTAGAAACATTCATAGGAGGTGATTTTTCAAAGTCTTTCATTTGGGTGCATGGATGCCATATGTTTGAGCTATACATATTGTAAACCTTTTGTAAAATATTAAGTTGACATAAATTGTACACAAGATATAAAATACTTTACAACTTTAAAACACTTTTTTATAAAAAATGACATTAGAACAAATCAAAGAAATTTACTCAAGACCATTAACAGAATTGATCTTACAAACTTTGGAAATTCATAACAAAAACTTTGGTAATGATATTGAGTTATGCTCACTAAAAAGTATCAAAACAGGTACTTGCCCAGAAGACTGTAAATACTGTCCTCAAAGTGGACATTATAATACTAGTATCGAAAAGCATAAACTATTAGATAAAGATAGTATATTGGCAGAAGCAAAAAATGCTAAAGATGCTGGGTCAAAAAGATTCTGTATGGGTGCTGCATGGAAACACATTCCCAAAAAAGACTTTGATCAAGTCGCTGAGATCATCACTGAAGTCAAAAATCTTGGCTTAGAAACATGTGTAACTCTTGGAAGTATCAACGCTGATGAGGCTACTAAATTAAAAGAAGCAGGATTAGATTACTACAATCATAATCTTGATACTTCAAGAGAATTTTATCCAGAAATAATTACCACACGCAAATTTGAAGAAAGAATCGATACTATCAGAAACGTTGCTAACGCCGATATAAATGTCTGCTGTGGTGGTATATTAGGTATGGGTGAATCTCTAGATGATAGATTTAATTTATTACTTGAGTTATTACAGCTACCTGCTGCTCCAAAAAGTATCCCTATCAATACATTAATACCAGTTAAAGGAACCCCTCTAGGAGATAAGTATACAGATGCTCAAATTGATAATTTTGAATTAGTAAGATTTATAGCAACTACAAGAATACTATTTCCAAAAGCAAGATTGAGATTATCAGCAGGTAGAGAGAATATGTCTTTAGAGACTCAGACTCTATGTTTTCTTGCTGGTATTAACTCAATATTTTATGGTAATAAGCTGTTAACAGAGAATAATGCTACTGTTAATTCTGATAATTTTTTATTAGCTAAGCTCGGCTTAGAATCAAATGCTGAATTATGTTAAACCTACAAGACAAATATACTCAATATCAAAAAGATAATTTATTAAGAGAGTTAACTCCTTTTGTAAAGGATTATTCTACTATTGACTTTACAACTAGCGATTATTTAGATCTATCATCAGCACACAATCTTAAAGATGCCATAGTAACTGGTTTTGATAAGTATGGCTTTGGTAGTAAAGGATCTAATATAGTTTGTGGTTATACTGATGAGACAAAACAATTTGAATATGAGTTTGCAAAGTTTGTTAACTATCCTAGAGCGATATTTTTTAGTTCAGGGTTTATGGCAAATTTAGCAATTTATTCAACGCTATTTAGTAAGCATGATAGTATCTTTGCAGATAAGTATATACATGCGTCTATTATTGATGGAATCAAACTTTCACAAGCTAAACTAAAAAGATATAAACATCAGCAATTAGGTCACCTTCAAGATATATATGATGGCAAGAGCTTCACTACAACAGAAGGAGTCTTTAGTACTTCAGGATCAATTACTCAACTTGATAAATTAGCTAAAATTACGCCAGAAAAGCTAATAGTCGATGAGGCTCATAGCTTTGGGCTTTTGGGTAAAAATGGTCGTGGTGCAATCAACAACTTTCAAATAAGCTATAAAAATTGTCCAATCTGTATTTTTCCTCTTGGTAAAGCATTTGGTGGAGTCGGTGCTGTAGCTTGTACTACAGAAGCAATTGCAGAATACCTAATACAATTTGCACGTAACTATATCTATACAACAGCATTACCACCAATAATACTAAAAGCTGCTTTGATACAACTAAAAAACCTTGAAAACGCTAATGATAATCGAGCAAAACTTCAACAAAATATCATTTTTTTTAATGAACTATGCGATGACAAAGATCTTAAACTAGTATCTAAAGATTTATCACCTATTAGAAGTATTCAACTAAATAGTGCTAATCTTGCAATTAGATTAAAGGATAAGCTCTTTGAAAATAAAATAATAGTGTCTTGTTTTAGATATCCTACAGTACCTAAAGATCAAGCTATATTAAGATTTTCACTACATAGTAATAATACTTTTGACCAAATTTATCAGGCTTTAGAAATTATCTCAAAAGAAGTCAAATATGAACATATATAATCAAGTTAAAAGTAACTTTGCAAAAGCTACAGATTACTCTAAAAATTCAACTATTCAAAATCAAGTACGCCAATTACTTTTAGAGCAGACACTAAACTATTCAAGGCTTGTGAGCTACAATCATACTAATAATATTCTAAATTTAGGAGTGCGGGACTTATCTGAGCCATTAGAGCTTAATAGGATATTTTCAGCAAAGCAAATTGATGCTTGCGATATTACTTTACCGAAAAATTTAAAACATACAAATATAAACACACTAAAACTTAATTTTGATACAGATCTACGTCTACTTAAAAATAGCTATGATTTAATATTTTCAAATATGTCATTTCAATGGAGTCAAGACATAGAATTATTAATTAAAAATCTAGCAACAAAATTAAATAATCGTGCAATTTTAGCCTTTAGTACTGTTTTAGATAACAATTTTCATCAAGTGAAAGACATACTAAGAATAAATAAAATGCACAGTAGTTCTAATATTTTAGACTTTATCAGAAAATCTAACTTAAACTGCCTACATCATGAAGATTTATATTTAGATATTAGATTTAATAACTTTAAAGAGCTAACAAATCATCTAAAATCTACGGGAGTTAATACGTATACAGGAAGCAACAATAAACCTAACTTTTCAAATATCAAAAAGTTTCTCACAAATACTGATCGTATAAATCTTAGTTATCATATCGGTTTATTTATATGTTTTAAGGAGTAGCTTATGAAAAAAATTTTTATAATTGGTACGGATACTGAGGTAGGCAAAACATATATCTCAACTAAATTGATTGAGGCTTGTGAGTATGAAAATATTAAATCACTTTGTTTGAAACCTGTAGCGTCTGGTAAAAGCCAATTTTCAGAGCTGTGTGAAGATGTAGAGAATATTCTAAAGGCTTATAAGAATAAATTTACAGCAGATGAAATAAATCTAATTTCATTTAATGAAGCTGTAGCTCCACACATAGTAGCAGCAAAATCAAAAGTAGATATTTCAATTGAAAATCTTAAGCAATTTATTGAAGACAAGTATATTCAGGATATAGATATTTTATTTGTCGAAGGTGCTGGTGGATTATTAACCCCATACTCAGATCATACTACACAGTTTGATCTAATAAAGGCTCTGCAAATATCAGTACTACTAGTATCGGCTATAAAAGTTGGTTGTATAAATCATACTCTACTTACTATTAATGAGTTAAATCGTCATAATATTAAATTAGCTGGTTGGATTGCTAATTGTAATGACTCAAATATTAAATATATTCATGAACAAATAGATACTATAGAAGTGTTATCAGGATACAAGTGTAGTGCAAAAATTTCTCAAAATGCTGATTATTTAGATTTTATAGATTTATCTAAAACACTAATATCACCAGCAGAAAATGAATAATTCCCTTCGCTATTCTTAATAAGAATTTCGCCATTATTTGCTAGGTCAACATAGCTACAGTTATTATAAGTTTTATCAGCTAAAGCCAACGAAAACTCTTTATCTTTTAAATAATTAAATGATTCAAATTCATTTTTAAAATGTGTAAAACCTTTACTAACAAAAATTGCTAAGTCTTCTTTAATAGCTTTGATAATTTGTATAGTTAAGTTAGTTCGATTTGCATGGCGTTGTGATTGTAGTTTTATTGATGTCCATTTTTTGGAGATTTGTTCATTATATTGCATATTAACATTTATACCAAAACCTATAAATAGCTTTGCTCTACCATTAATTTCAGCACTAACATTTATAATAATACCTGCTATCTTTTTATCATCCACATAGATATCATCAGGCCATTTTAATTTAGCATCTAAGTAATATTTTTTTAGAACTCTTGCAATACTGATTCCTACAACTAGGGATAATCCATTAAGTTTCGATATGTCTAGCTCAACTATTTCAAGTATAGTACAGTAGATATTTTTACCAAATGGTGAAATCCATTTACGTTTAAATCGTCCAAATCCATCTGTTTGAAATTCTGAGATAAAAATTGCATTCTCACTATACTTAGCTTGATTTTCTATAGCATATTTTGATGTTGAGTCTATAAAATAAAAATAATTTATATTGTTAAAAACTTTGATTAATTCATCAACTTTTATTAGATCTAATTTTTCTTGGAGTCGATATCCAACTCTTGAGTTAGAAGATACTATTATTTGATAGTTATCTTTAAGTGCTTTGATATTTTTAGAAATAGCCGCTCTTGATATACCTAACTTTTGGGCAATATCTTCGCCACTTACATATTTTTTATCATCTAAAAAGGTTAATATTTGTTGTTGAGTTTTGTTCATTTAACCTTGCTCTTTTAACAAAATCATAAATTGCTATTTCTATCCAAATAAACAGCTGCAGCACCAAAAACTTGAAAGTCACCTTCCGTTTCCGACCATTCTATTTTAATTTTTTTAGCCGACTGAGTAAAGGCAAATGTTTTAATCTCATCCCACATTGCTTTTTCAAAATATTCTCTAGCTGACATTATTGATCCTGCAATTATTATCACCTCTGGATCTAAAGTATACATTATAGACTTTATTGCTACTCCAAGATGTTTACCGAATTGCTTATATATGTCTAGAGCATCTTTATCATTATTTCTTGCACGTTTAAGGATTTCAACACCTTCAATACCTATCTTTTTTATAAAGAATTGACCACTACAATAATCCTCCAAGATTTCATCTAAATAAGGCAACATACCAAATTCTCCTGCTCCGCAATTGAAGTCTTTTAGTAAAGAGCCTTTATTGATAATACCTCCACCAATACCCGTGCCTATTGTAATACCAACGAAATTTTCATGCTCTTTGCCCTTGCCATATAGTCTTTGACCTATAGCAAAACAATTAGCATCATTATCTATGAAAACTGGTACTTTAAACTTTGCCTCTAGTATTTCCTTTAGATGAATCTCCTGCCATGATTTGATATTTTGCACATCATATATAATTCCCTTTTCTCGATCTGCAACGCTAGGAATACCAACGCCTATGCCCTCTACTTCAGAAGTGAAAACTTTTGCTATTGTATTTATGACAACATCAATAACAGATTGAGCACTATGTTCCGCATCTGGTGGAATTTTGCTCAAGTAAGAATCTAATAAGTTTTCTCCACATACTCTACCAGCATTGACTTTAGTACCACCGATATCAACACCAACCACAGTTCTATTCTTAATTTGAATTTCTTTACTCATATCACTTCAACTTATTTTTTAAATAATTCTGTTAGCTTTATAGTTTTATTAGCTAGATTGTATTCTGAAAGTTTTAAATAGTTGAAAGAGAGTTCCAAATATAGTTTATTAGGTTTTGACGAAACTAAAATAAACGATAAGGAACTAAAAAATGCCAAAGCACTTAACTCTTTCAAATAGATATTGCATAGAAGAATTACTTAAATTAGGATACCAAACATCTCAAATAGCCAATAAAATTGGCTATAGTGAAACAGCTATAAAAAAGGAACTTAATCGCACTAGTATAAATAGTGACTATAATGCTGAGATAGCACAGAAGCTATATCAAAGCCGCAGAACTTCAAATAATCATAAGCTATCCTGTAAAGTTAAAAAGCTA